>JAUMBX010000025.1:0-14004 GCA_032119515.1 Steroidobacteraceae bacterium
GGCACCGGGGCCGCGGCATTGCCGCCTACGGGGGGCTCGTGGATGCCGATCCCGATCGACAGGGTCATGGTGCGCGCCAGTCCCGGGCCGAGCTCGATGGGGCTGCCACCGACTGCCTGCAGCAGCCGGCGGGCCGCCGCCCAGGCTTCCTGGGGGCCGGCGCCGGGCAGCATCAGGGCGAATTCGTCGCCGCCGAAACGGGCTGCCACGTCCCCGCTGCGAATCCGGGCCGCGATCCTCGCAGCCACCTCGCGCAGGGCCTTGTCCCCGGCCGGGTGACCGCAGGCGTCGTTGACCTGCTTGAAGTGATCGAGGTCGATCATCATGAGCGCCAGCGGCTGGCCGCTGCGCTGGGCACGCGCCAGTTCTTCCGCAAGCCGGGAATAGAGATAGCGCTTGTTGTGCCAGCCGGTCAGGAAGTCGGTGTGCCCGGCGCGGGCCAGGCGCGCGCGGTCACTGGCGCTGTCCAATGCGAAGCCCGCCACCGCACCGAGGTGCGCCAGGAAATCCGTGGCCATGCCGGGCTCGAAACGACGCGGGTCGGCACTGCCCAGGGCGAGCACGCCCAGCAGGCGGCCCTCCACCTCCAGCCGAAGGAGCGCCAGGCTGGCGGGCGGCTCGTCGAACAGGCGCTCGTGCAGCGCAGCCTGGAAGCGACCCAACCAAGGCTCGTCGGAATGGGGCGGCACGGGCAGCGCCGTCTGGACGCCATCGAGGAACAACACTCCCGCCAGGGCATCAGGATCCAGGCCATCGGCCAGCAAAAGGTGCCGGAGCTCATGTCCCCGGTCCTCCAGCGCGAGCGCGACGGCCTGCAGGTGCGCGCTTTCCCTGAGCCCCGTGGTCATGGCTGCCAGCAGGGCGGGCAGTTGGCGGGCGGACAGCAGCGCGACCTCGCGGTGGCGGGTGCGCGTGTAGACCTCCTCGTTCCGCGTGGCCTCGGCATGCAGGCGCGCGACTTCCCCCCGCAGGAAGCGCAGCTCCTGGTCGGTGGAATCGCTCATGGTCGGAGGTTGCTGCGCCCGGCTACGTAGGCGCGACCGCGCAGCATCATCTGCTCGAAGCCGGCGGCATCGCCCCGCTCCACCGTCTCGCAGAGCCTGTGCACGGCGGCGCGCAGGGCCTCCAGCGAACGGGCCCCGTGCTCGTTCATGCGCTGGATCTCGAAATAGAGCGCCGGGCTCTCGGCTGCCACCCTGCCAGCCACGTCGAGCTGGGCATCGAAGGTGGTGCTGGAGAGGCCGGCAAGTCGGGGGGCGGCCTCGCCACTTTCAGCCAGCGCGGTGAAGAAGGCAATGTTCACGGCATGCGACAGGCCCAGCACGAAGGCGATCAGGCGATCGTGCTCGTCGAGCCCGGTGGTGACCTGCTCCGCCATGGTGGGTGAAAACAAGGCGCGTGAATCCCGGAGGCTGTCGGCATCGCCCAGGTCGATATGCAGGATGTGCCGGCCCGACAAGAGCTCGGTGTCCGGCCCGAACATGGGATGTAGCGAGGCGGTCCTGACGCCGGCGGCGCGGAGGGCCTCGAGCCCTGCACGCAGCGGCGTCTTGAGCGAGCCGATATCGAAGACGAGCCCGGGCGGACGCCGCAGGGCCAGTTCCTGCAGCACACTGGCAGTGATGCCGAGCGGGGTTGCCACCACCAGCAGGTCGTGGTCGAGCGGCGAGGCCCGCCAGTCAGGCAGGCAGGGATCCCCACGGGCGGCAGCCTGGGGATCGGCCACCTCCACGGCAAAGCCCTGGGAGGCGAGGTAGTCCGCGAACCAGCGACCCATCTTGCCGGCACCACCGATGACCAGCGCCCGCTTGCCGCTGCCGTGCCCGCCAGCCGCCACCTGCGCGCGCTCCTGGGTGGTCAGCGACGAGCGAATGAGCATCTTCATGAGCTGCTCGGCCAGCGCGGGCGAAACGCCCAGTGATCCGGCGCGAGCGCGCGCGCCGAGGATGACCTCCCGTTCACGGCCAAAGTCGCGGGTCGGATGGCCGGTATGGCGCTTGGACTCGGCCACCTCGGCACTGAGGCGCTGCCGCTCGGCGACGAGCTCGAGCAACTCGGCATCGAGCTTCGACAGCCGCTCCCTCAATTGCGTCAGGTCCCTCAAGGTTCCTCCTCCCGGGCGTCATTAGACGTTCAGCGACTGATGGCGCGCAAGCCCGCGTCAGCGGCCTTGGGCTACACTGTCCTCATGCGCGAACACCTGCACAACCTCGCCGAATCGCTCCCCGTCGACCCCATGCCGCTGGCCGGCCAATGGCTTGCCCAGGCATGGGACGAGAGGGCACAGCCCAACCCGAACGCCATGGTGCTGGCCACCCTGGGAGAGGGTAGCCGCCTGTCGGCACGGGTCGTGCTGTGCAAGGAGCTGGTGGCCGATCCGGGTTACCTGGTCTTCTACACCAACTACCGCTCCCGCAAGGGCCATGAGCTCGACAGCCATGGACGGGCCGCTGCGGTCTTCCACTGGGACACGCTGCAGCGCCAGGTGCGCGTGGAGGGCGTGGTCGTGCGCAGCCCGGCTACAGAAAGCGACGATTATTTCGCCTCCCGGCCCTGGCGCAGCCGGCTCGCGGCCTGCGCCAGCCAGCAATCCCAACCGATCGGCTCTCGCCAAGCCCTGCTGGCACGCTGGCGGGAGACAGCCGCGGAGCTTGGCGCGCCGGACCCGCTGCAGGCGCCCGAGGACGAGGCCCTGCCCGGGCTCAACATCACCAGGCCTGCTCACTGGGGTGGCTACCGCCTGTGGGCCGACGCCGTGGAGCTGTGGGTGGACGGCGAGCACCGCCTGCATGACCGCGCGCGCTGGACCCGTGAACTCACCGGCCTCGGTGACGGACGCTTTGCAACCGGGCCATGGCATCACCACCGGCTGCAGCCCTGACCCGGCTGGACTGTCGCGGCCTCGACGTTGCTGCAGGGGGCCGTGCACTGGTCAGGCAACTCGAGCTGACCCTCGAGCCCGGCCAGCTGCTGGCCGTGCTGGGCCGCAATGGTGCCGGCAAGACTCTTACCTTGCTCACGCTCGCCGGCCTGCGCGGCCCGGACTCGGGAGAGGTCCTGTTGGACGGCAGGTCCTTGGCGAGCTGGTCCCCCCGCCAACGCGCACGCCGCGTCGGCATGCTGCTGCAGGACCAGGGCGAGCCGTTCCCCGCCACGGTCATGGAAACCGTGCTGAGCGGTCGCTATGCCCACCTCGGCCTGACCGGCCGGGAAACGGACGCAGACCGCGAGACGGCCCTGCAGGCACTGCAGGTCGTGCAGCTCGCCGAGCTGGCGGGACGAGAGGTGGGCACGCTGTCGGGCGGCGAGCGTCAGCGGCTGTCGATCGCCACCGTCATTGCGCAGGACACCCCGGTGGTCATCCTGGATGAGCCGGTGAACTCACTGGACCCTGGGCACCAGGTGGCAGTCATGGAATTCTTCCGCGAGCGCAGCCGACGCGGCTCCCTGGTGATCACCAGCCTCCATGACCCGACGCTGGCTGCGCGCTACTCGGACTCGGTGCTGATGCTCGACGGCGCGGGCGGCTGGCAACTTGGAGACAGCGCCATGAGCCTGAACGAGGCAGCGCTGAGTGCCCTGTACCGTCATCCGATCCACGAGGTCTGCGACGCCCGACGGCGAGCGTTCGTCGCGGGCTGATCGCCCTTCGCTTCAGTCTGCGAACCAGTTGGCCACGAATTGGCCGAACGGCTCGGTGTCGGCAGCCTCGATCCTGGCCTGCTCGAGATGCGACTCGGCAGCCTCTGCCGCAAAGGCCTCGAGACGCTCGGCAGCCGGCGGACCGAGCCGGCGGAAGTGATCCCGATGGGCCGCAGACTGGGCCAGCCCGAAGGCCTGGAAATCACCACCATGCTCCTCGAGCGCTGCCAGCGCCTGCGCCGAGGGCAGCGCCGCCGGATCGGCCAGCTTGGCCTCCTGCAGGGTCAGCGCGCGGGTGTAGGGGGCGTCCGGTTCGCCCTGGTCGAGCAGTTCGCACAGGCCGCGCATTTCCTCGAGCAGCTGACCTGCCCACTCGCCGAGGCCAACGGCGCCGCCCTCCCAGTCGAGTTGCAGGCCCGGCTCCCTGCCCTGCCTTGCCACCCGCACGTGGTTGGCATCCAGCGCCTGCTCGTCCGAGCGGGCAATGGGTGGGCTCTCCTTCAGCAGGCACAGCGCGGCAAAGGCCTCCAGGAAACGCATCTTGTGTTCATCGATCCCTGCCGGGTCGAACACCCCCACGTCGAGGGACCGCATCTCGACGTACTCCACCCCGGCCCGGGCCAGCGCACGGGTAGGACGTTCGCCGGGACGGGTCGTCCGCTTGGGACGGATGAAGCTGTAGTACTCGTTCTCGATCTGCAGCACGTTCGCGTTGAGCTGCTGCCATGCGCCGTCCAGGGTGACGCCGAGCCGGGCAAACTCGGGGCTCGGGGTGGCGATCAGCCCGGACAGGTCGCGAACGTAGTCTTCAAGCGAATTGACCGACACCGACACGCCTGCCTGGCTCTTGTTGCGATAACCCAGCTCGCTCATCCGCAGGGAGGTGGCGTGGCGGGCGAAGAGCGTATTGCGTCCGAGGGGCTTGAGCCAGTCCGGCGCCGGCCTGCCCAGCAGGAAGTCCTCGCCCACGGCAGGCGAGGCCCCGAACAGGTAGAGCACCAGCCAGCCGTGCCGTCGGTAGTTGCGCAGCAGGGCAAAGTAGGCATCGTCCACAAAATGCCGGCCAGCCAGCCTGGCGCGAAAGGCATCCCGCAGCGGGTCCCATGCCTCCACCGGGAACGAGTAGTTGAAATGCACCCCCGCGATGGCCTGCATGAGCCTGCCGTAGCGCAGGCCGAGGCCCACGCGATACACGTGCTTCATGCGTCCGACGTTGGAACTGCCATAGCGGGCGATGGGAATGTCCTGCTCGCCCGCGATCGCGCCCGGCATGCTGGCGCCCCAGAGAAGTTCCTCGCCCAGGTTGAGGTATACGAAGCGATGAAGGTCGCAGAGGTACCGGAACAGTTCAGTGGTCGTGGCCAAGGCCGGCGTGATCAGCTCGATCAGGGCCTCGGAATAATCGGTGGTGATGCCGGCAGAGGTCAGCGCCGAACCGAGGGCAGCAGGATGCGGACTGTGGGCGATCGCCCCATCGGGCGTGACCCGCATGGACTCCTTCTCGACGCCCTTGCGACCGCCGGACAGGGGCGCTCGCTGGCCGCTGTTGACCAGCGAAGCCAGCCTGGCCTCGAACCGACGATCTACCTTTGCAATGGCCATACTGGGTTATCTTGAGGCCGAAGCGATCCACTCGTCGATACGCCGCTCCAGCACGTCCAGCGGCACCGGCCCGGATTCCATCACGCGCTCGTGGAAATCCCGAACGTCGAAGGCCTCGCCGAGCGCTTCGGTGGCGCGCTTGCGCAGCTCCAGCAGCTTCAGCTGGCCGATCATGTAGGCGGTGGCCTGGCCGGGCGTGACGATGTAGCGCTCGGTGGCCCTCACCACTGCACCTTCCGGCAGGGGGGTGTTGTCCAAGTGGTATTGGATCACCTGTTCACGGGTCCAGCGCTTGGCATGCAGGCCGGTATCGACCACCAGGCGCACGGCGCGGATCAGTTCCAAGGTCAACCGGCCGAAGTCGGAATAAGGATCCTGGTAGAAACCGATTTCCCGCGGCAGGCGCTCGCTGTAGAGGCCCCAGCCTTCCGTGTAGGCCGTGTAGCCGGCCTGGCGGCGGAACACCGGCAGGTCCTCCTGCTCCATGGACAGCGCCAGCTGCATGTGATGGCCCGGGATGCCCTCATGGTAGGCCAGCGACTCCATCTCGGTCTTCGGCATGTCCCGCATGCGGTACAGGTTGACGTAGTAGATGCCCGGCCGGCTGCCGTCGGGCGCAGGGCGCTGATAAAAGGCCTTGCCCGCGGAAGCCTCCCGGAACGGTTCCACCGCCTTCACGATCATCGGTGCCTTGGGCTCCCGATGGAACAGCTCCGGCAGGCGCCCTCGCATGGCCTCGATCATGCGGGTGGCCTCCGTCAGGTAGGCAGCGCGTCCTTCCTCGGTGTCCGGATAGTAGAAGCGCTCGTCGCTGCGAATGAACTCGAAGAACTCCTGCAGGCTACCCTCGAAGCCCACACTGCCCATGAGCTCCCGCATCTGGGCATGGATTCGAGCCACTTCGCGCAGGCCGATCTGGTGGATCTCCTCCGCGGTGAGCGGGGTGGTGGTGTAGTCCGCGAGAAGCTGCTGGTAGTAGGCGTCGCCGTCAGGCAGCTTCCAGACGCCGTCGTCCTCGCTCGCCCGCGCCTCGGCAGCGGAGGCCCAGGCGATGACCGCCCCGTAAGCGGGCTCGACGAACTCCAGGAGGGCCCGCTCGGCCGAGGTCAGGAGCGCCGCGGCCTGCGCCTCCTCGAGCTGAAGCCTGCCCAGCTTGGAGCGGAAGTCGGCCAGCAGCGGGCTGTCGGCATCCGAGTCGTCGAAGGGCCTGCCGGTGATGACGTTGCGCGCACCATCGACGATCTGCGGGAACACCCAGCGCGGCGGGAGGATGCCCTGCTCCTCGGCTCGGCTCGCGCGCTCCAGCGCGTTGGCCACCAGCACCAGGATGCCGCGCAGGCGCGAGACGTAATCCTTCGCGTCCTGCTCCGACTCGATCCGATGGGTGTTGATCAGGAAGGCAGGCGCCCAGCTGTGCGGGCCGGAGCGATGATCGAAGACGTAGCCGTGCAGGCGCCAGGACCAGCCCTCGATACGACGACGCTGCTGGTCGAGGAACAGGTCATAGGACAGCCGGCCCTGCGCATCGAGCTGCTCCCGGTCGATGTCACGCTGCAGCTGCTCGGACTGCCGGCGCGCCATCATCAGGCGCTGCCGATCCCCGGCCTCCGAGCCATCGTTCCACTCTCCGTACCGCAACCGCATGCCCTGAAAAGCCGCCGCGACCGGGTTCGACTCGTAATACTCGGCCTGGGCCTGCTCGTAAAAGGCCATGGCTCGGGAGTTCTCGTCTGCGCCTGCGGATCCGGCAGTGGCCAGCAGGACCGCGAGACAGGCCAGGCTGAAGGTTCTGGCATTCATCAGGGGACTCCGCTTGATCAGGGTCCGTATACTAACCGCATGAAGCTGCACCAGTTGCGCTACCTCGCGGCCGTGGCCGATCACGAACTGAACATCACCGCGGCGGCTCGCGCCCTGGGAACCTCGCAGCCCGGGGTGAGCAAGCAGCTCAAGCTGCTGGAGCAGGAGCTGGGTTTCGACCTGTTCGACCGCGAGGGCCGTAACCTCACCCGCCTGACCCCGGCCGGCCGGCGGGTGCTGGAGAGGACCCGGCGCATCCTGGACGAGACGCGCAACATCAAGCGCCTGTCCGAGGACTTCCGGGACGAGCGCCGCGGATCTCTGTCGATCGCGACCACCCACACCCAGGCCCGCTACGTCCTGCCAGCCGTCGTCAAGCAGTTCCGCCGCGAATATCCGGACGTCAAGCTCCACCTGCACCAGGGCACCTCCGAACAGATTGCCCAGCTGGCCGCGGACGACCGGGTGGATTTCGCCATCGCGACCGGCAGCGACGAACAATTCCCGGGCCTGGTGCTCATGCCCTGCTACCGGTGGCATCGGGACATCATCGTCCCGGCCTCGCATCCACTCAGCCGCACCGAGCGGCCCAGCCTCAAGGACCTCAGCCGCCATCCACTGGTGACCTATGTCTTCAGCTTCACGGGGCCTTCCTCGCTGGCCAGCTTGTTCGAGGCAGCGGGCCTGCCCATGGACGTCGCCCTCACGGCCCGCGATGCCGACGTCATCAAGACCTATGTCAGGCTCGGGCTCGGGGTGGGCATCGTCGCCTGCATGGCGATGCAGGAGGGAGAGGATCCGGACCTGGTCACGCTGGACGGTTCACACCTCTTCCCGGAGCACGTCACCTGGATCGGCGTGCGGCGTGGACGCATGCTGCGCAATTACATGTATGACTTCATGCGGCTGTTCGCCCCCCACTTGACCCGTCGCCTCGTCGACCAGGCACTACGCGCTGGCGACGGACCAGCCACCGCCCGCGTGTTCGAACCCGCTCGCCTGCCCCGCTACTGAAGGCACACCCCAGGAGATGTCCGTGCCAGGAGTTCATCGACTGACTTTGCTCCTCGCCTGCCTGTTGCTGACGGCCTGCGCCCCGACGGCGGAGGATTTCGTCGGGACCTGGCGCGGCGTGATGCCCATCGAAGGCGGCGACCTGCCCTTCGGCCTGGAAATAGAGATGGAAAATGGACGGCCGGTGGCCTGGCTGGTCAACGGGCCGGAACGGGCCCGGGTATCTGAAGTCGAGATCGAAGGCGGGCAGATCCGCATGCGCATGCCCGGCTATCCCCACCGGCTGGAAGCCACCCTGTCGGGGGCCACGCTGGAGGGACAGATCACCTTCCTGCGCCCGCAAGGGGTGCGGGTGACGGCACCCTTCCTGGCCCAGAAGGGCCTCGACTGGCGCTTCTTCCCACCTGCGGCAGCCGACGCCGCGGACTTCAGCGGCCGCTGGGCCATCACCTTCCTCGACCCCGCCAACGGGCAGGAAACCAGCGGCATCGCCGAACTGACCCAGTCCGGCACCACGGTGACCGGCACCGTCCTCAGGACCACCGGCGACGACCGTTACATCGCCGGTGAGGCCCGCGGCGACAGTGTGTTCCTGTCGCGCTTTGATGGCGGCAGCGCCTACCTGTACGTTGCGAGGCTGACTCCGGAAGGAGGGCTCGAGGGCGAATTCCGCTCGGGCGTCGGCGCCTATCGGGTCCTGAGCGGGCGACGTGACGATGCGGCGAGCCTCGCGGACGCCAGCACCCTCACGCGCCTGCGCGAGGATGCCCCACCGCTGACCTTCAGCTTCCCGGACCCCTCGGGCCGGCAGCTATCGCTCGACGATCCGCGCTTCGCCGACAAGGTGGTGATCGTCACCATCGGCGGAACCTGGTGCCCGAACTGCCACGACGAGGCCGCCTTCCTGCGCGACTTCCTGCCTGGTCGCCGGGAGCGGGGCCTGGAGGTGGTGCAGCTGCTGTTTGAATACCACACGGAGTTCAGCGATTCGGCGGCAGCCGCGCGCGAATTCATCGCCGAGTTCGCCATTGACTACCCGGTGCTGATTGCCGGCACCTACGAGGCCGGTGCGGTGCAGCGGGCGCTGCCGCAGATCGCAAACTTCGTCGCCTACCCCACGATGCTCGTACTGGATAAGCAACGGCGCATCGTCTACACGCACACCGGTTTCAGCGGCCCGGCCACGGGCAGCCATTACGAGGCATTCGTGGCGGAATTCAGCACCCTGGTCGACGGCCTGCTGGCCGGGAGCTGAGCGGCTTGCGGCTCCACTACCGGCTCCTCAACGTCTTTACCCGCGGCGGGGATTTATCGACCTTTAGGCCGGTATAATTCCCGGCATGCCATCCTTCGACGCCGTTTCCGAAATCGACCCCCACGAGCTGGCCAATGCGGTCGACCAGGCCAATCGCGAGGTGTCCCAGCGCTTCGACTTCAAGGACTCCGGGGCCAAGTACGAGCTGACGGACCACACGGTCACGCTGCGGGCCCAGGTGGACTTCCAGCTGAAGCAGATGCTCGACATCCTCTCGCTCAAATTGTCCAAGCGCGGCATCGACGTGGCCTGCATGGAACCCGGGGAGCCCCAGGTCTCCCTGAACGCCGCCAGCCAGGCGGTGGTCCTGCGGCACGGCATCGACCAGGATGCCGGCAAGAAGCTGCAGCGGGCCCTCAAGGACTCCAAGCTGAAGGTCCAGGCGGCCATTCAGGGCGACCAGCTGCGGGTCACGGGCAAGCAGCGCGACGACCTGCAGGCGGCCATTGCCCTGCTCAAGACGGTGGAAGTGGGACGCCCGTTGCAGTTCCAGAACTTTAGGGATTAACCGAGAGCCCCTGCGCTGAATTCGACAGATATAGTTCGGCCGGCATCGTTTCCGGTCTAGGAGATCGCGCCACGTTGGTGTATCTTTCCTTGCCCGTTTAGGCACTTAGGCGCGTTTTTGTCCATGACAGGTCTATTCCTCAAAATCCCGGCTGGCAAGCTGGAGCCCGGCATGTTCCTGGCCGAGCTCGATCGCCCGTGGATCGAGTCGCCCCTGCTGTTCCAGGAATACGTGATCGAGGACCAGGACGAGCTCAAGTGGGTCAGAAGGAACTGCGCCTTCGTGATGGTCGATCCGGCCAGGAGCCGGGTCGAGATAGACCCGGACCTCATCGGCAAGGTTGAGGCCCCGCCGCCGGAGCCCGAGCCCACCCGGATCGAAAAGAAACCCGAGCCGCCGCCTGAGCGGGGCAGCGAGATCACGCTGACCCTGCGCCAGCCCCTGCGCCCCACCGACCAGGGCGCCGACACCATGTTCTTCTCGATGCTGACCGAGCAGCTGCGCATGATCCTCGCGCGCCTGTTCCACAGCGGCGCCAAGGTGGACAAGGCGCTCATCACGCCGAAGCGCGGCGGCACCGAGATCAACCAGTCGAAGGAACAGGTCGCCATCGCCAACGCGATCTACGACTACGCCCGCGACCTCTACGGTGGCCAGGCAAGGGCCGTCTTCCGCGGCGAGAATCCGGACCTCGAGGTCATGAAGCAGATCGTCCTGCCCATGCTCGACTGCGTCACCCTGAGCCCGGACGCCATGGCCTGCGTGGTGCGGCTCCGGCACGCCGATGAATATGCCAGCGCGCATGCCCTTGCTACCCTCGTCTGGTCGCTGATCTTCGCCAAAAGTCTGGAACTGAAGGACGAAGACCTGCTGGAAGTGGGCCTGGCCGCAGTGATGCTGGATTTCGGCATGCTCAGGCTGCCCCGTGAACTGCTGCGCAAGCAGGGCAAGCTCAGCGATGAGGAGCGCAAGAAGTTCCGCGATCACGTGGGGCTCAGCCTGGAGCTCGCCCGCAAGGCCGGCAAGCTCTCGCCGAAGGTGGAGCGCATGATCGAGTGCCACCACGAGCGCTTTGACGGCAGCGGGTATCCACGTGGTCTCACTGGCGACAACATCCCGGCCATGGGACGCATGATGGGCCTCGCCGATACCTACGCCGCGATGACCCTCACCCGGCCCGGCGCACCGGCGAATTCGGCCTTCAAGGTGCTCCGGCAGCTGAAGGCCCAGGGCGGCGTGCTGTTCGACAAGAAGCTGGTCGAGGTCTTCATCCGCGCCATGGGCGTCTTCCCGACCGGCAGCCTGGTGGAACTGAACACCGGCGAGGTGGCCATCGTGGTCGAGCAGAACAACCAGCGCAGGCTGCGGCCTCGAGTCATGCTGGTGCTGGATTCGGCCAAGCAGCCCATGGAGCAGAACCCGCTGGTCAACCTCGACACCAAGCCCTCGGACCCCTCGGACCCGGAAGCGCTGTGGATCCTGAACGGCATGGAGCCGGGTTCCCACGGCGTGGATCCGCGGGACTACTACTTCAGCGAGGTCTCCCGCAACCACGGCACCACTGCGGTCGAGCCCGCCCTGCAGGGCTGAGGCCGCAAGCCTGACCATGCGCGGGGTCTTCCTGGATGCCGCGACCGTCAGCCGGGGCGATCTGGACCTGTCCCCGCTGCGCGAGTCGCTCTCTGCCCTCACTCAACATGAAACCACGGCCGCTTCAGCAGTGGCCGATCGGCTGGCCGGTCACGAGGTTGTCATCAACAACAAGTGCCGGCTAGATCGCGAGATCCTCTCAGCCAACCCGCAGCTGAAGTTGCTTGCCCTGACGGCAACGGGCTATGACTGCGTGGATCTCGAGGCGGCACGTGAGCAGGGCGTGGCAGTGACCAACGTGCGCGACTACTGCACGCCCGCGGTAGTGCAACACGTCTTCGGCATGATCCTCTCGCTGACCCATCACCTTGGCCGCTACGACGCGCTGGCCCGCAGCGGGGGGTGGGCGAGCGCGCCGAGTTTTTCGGAGTTCGCCTTCCCCATGCGCGAGCTGGAGGGCCGGGCACTCGGCATCGTGGGCCACGGCGCCCTGGGGTCGGCCGTGGGTCGGGTAGGCGAGGCGTTCGGCATGCGGGTGCTGATCGCCAACCGCCCTGGCGGCGAGCCGCAACCCGGACGGCTCGACCTGGACGTCCTGCTGGCCGAGGCTGACGTCCTGTCCCTGCACTGCCCGCTGAATACCGCGACCCGGGGACTGATCGGTCGCCGCGAACTTGGGCTGATGAAACAAGACGCCTTGCTCATCAACACCGCCCGCGGCGGGCTGGTGGACGCCGCGGCGCTCTCCGATGCCCTGCGGGCGGGGCAGCTGGGCGGCGCCGGCATCGACGTCCTGACCCAGGAGCCGCCCGTCGACGGCAATCCGTTGCTGGATCCTGACCTTCCCAACCTGATCCTGACCCCCCATGTGGCCTGGGCAGCCCGGGAGGCGCGCCAGCGTTGCATCGACGAGGTGGCCGAGAACATCAGGGCCCACGCCAGGGGGGAGCGGCGCAACAGAATAGACTGACGTTCAGTCGTTGACGCAGTGTCAAAAAGGCAGGACAATAGGTCGATGTCCTACCTCGCCGAACGCCGTGAAGAAGAAAAGGAACGGCGCCGTCTCGACATCATCGAGGCGGCCGAGCGCCTGTATGCCGCGCACGGCTGGGACACCCTCACCATGGAACAGGTCGGGCGCGAGGCCCGGGTCTCCCGGGCCCTGCTCTACGTCTACTTTCGCGACAAGGAGGACCTGCTGCTCGCCATCACGGTGCGCGCCCTGGAAGACCTGCGCGAGCGTTTCGAGGCCGCCGAAACCGACGAGTCGCAGGGTATCGAACAAGTCGCGGCCATGGGCGAGGCGTATGCGCGCTTTGCCGCGGAGCGGCCCTTCCGCTACGACGCCTGCGCCCGGTTCCACGCCCATCAACTGCACCCTGCGGCAGGCAACGAGTGCGCCTGCATCGAACAGGGCGATGCCGTGTGGGCCGTGATGGTCCGCGCGATCGAGCGCGGGATGGCGGATGGATCGATCCGGCGTGACCTCGGCGATCCCCTGCGGGCCTGCTTCATGCTCTGGTCCTTCAGCCATGGGCTGCTGCAGATCGCCACCAACAAGGGCGAGGAAATGCGCCGCCATGGCATCGAGGCCAGCGGCCTGATGGCGGACGGTCACGCCTGGCTTCGCTACCTGCTCGAGCCCAGGGACTGACCCGTGGCACGCCAGGTTGGGTTCAGGGTGATCATGCTGATGACCACCCTCTTGCTCCTCCCGCTGCCGGGCCCGGGCGCCCGGGCGTCGACCATCGCCGAGGTCATGGAGGCGCTGGTGCAGGAAGCCGAAACCAGCAGCCTGGAGCTGACGGGTGCCGATGCGGAGGTCGCGGGCCAGCTGGCCGCGCTGGACGTGGCGCGGGCCCGCTACCTGCCCTCGATCGACCTCGACCTGCGCTACTCGCGCGCCGACGGGGGCCGCAGCGTGAGCTTTCCCAATCCCGCGGTGCCAGGGCAGGTGCTGTCATTCGATTTCCTGCGCTCTCGCGAGCAGGAATCGGCCCTGCGCCTGACCCAGCCGCTGTTCGACCGGCGAATTGCCTCGGCAAGCCGGGCCGCCAGTGCACAGTACGAGGCGAGCCGGGAAGCGCGCGAGGCGCTGCGATCTCGCCTGCGCCGCGATGTCCGCCAGGGTTTTCTCGCTTGGCTGGCGGCTGGCGAGTCGGCGGCCATCCTCGAGGCCTCGCTGGAGGCAGCGCTGGAAAACGAGCGGGTCAACGCCAGCCTGTACGAGAACGGCAAGGTCACCCGCGACCTGCTGCTGCGAGCGGAGGCCGATCGGCTGGAGGTCGAGGAACAGCTCACTGCCGCCCAGGCGGCCGGCGAAAACGCCAGGCGCTACGTCAATCTGCTGCGTAACAGGCCCCTTGATGATCCCCTGACTTCGGCGGCCGCGACGGATGCAGACATCGCCTCCTGGTGGAGCCGGATCAAGGCAGCGCCCGCTGCACTGGCCACCCGGGCCAGCCGCCAGCGGCGCGAGTTGAGACAGCTTGATCAAGGCATCGATGCCGCAGAGGCCGCCGAGGACCTGGCC
>JAUMBX010000026.1:0-2933 GCA_032119515.1 Steroidobacteraceae bacterium
AGCAGGAGGCCAGGATGAAGCCGACGCTGGGCGAAGAGACCGTGTCTTCAATCTTGATGTCAAAGTAGTCAACGGCGAAAGACAAGTCGACAAAGCTGGGCGTATAGGCAATGCCGATGGTCATGGCTTCCGAGGTCTCGGCTTCCAGGTCGTCTGCACCACCCGTGAAGGACAGGATGCTGGACGTTGCGCGGTACTCCTCGGGGTCGAGGCCCTGCGCGGCGCAGTTGTCATAGACCGGATCACCGGGCTCGGAGTTGGCGCCATAGAAGTTGCAGGGGTCGTTCAGGTTCGAGGAAAACCCGACGTTGTCAGCCAGGAACTGCTCATACAGGTCGGGCGCCCTGAAAGACGTGCCGAAAGTCGTGCGCAGCAGCAGCTCCGGATTGACCTGATAATTCAGGCCGAACCGGTACGTGGTGTCGCTGCCGTAGGACTCGTAGTCCGTCCAGCGCCCGGAGGCGCTCAGGAATACGTTCTCGGCATACTTCATGCCGGTAAGCAGGGGCACTTCCAGTTCCGCGAAGATTTCCTGGACCTGGTCATCACCGCGGGTGCGGCCGGCCGTGCTAAAGCCCCAGAAGTTGTTGGCCTGGGCATCCGCATCGGGTACGTCGTCGATGGACTCGTCGCGATACTCGGCGCCAAGCACCGCCTTCACCGTCCCGGCAGGCAGCTGGAACAGGTCGCCGGTGGCGAAAGCGGAAATCGTGTAGCCGTCGTACACGGTCTGGCCAACCGTGTCCTTGCTGATGAAGGCCAATGCGTCCGCCGGGATGATGCCGCGCAGCAGGGCATCTTCCGTGAACAGG
Organism: Steroidobacteraceae bacterium; assembly: GCA_032119515.1. Taxonomy (GTDB): domain Bacteria; phylum Pseudomonadota; class Gammaproteobacteria; order Steroidobacterales; family Steroidobacteraceae; genus SG8-30. The sequence goes on from JAUMBX010000026.1 coordinate 813, forward strand.
TTCAGCGGCACGCAGTCCGGGAACAGGGCCAGCACGTCCGGGTGGCAGACCACATTAAAATCTTCGTCGTAAGTGATGCCATTGACCGCGGCCTCTACCCGGTCGTCCAGCCATTGTTCAGAACGATACGTGCCCTTGGACCGACCGTAACCGACGTTGAGCTCGTAGTCCCAGGAGCCCGTCAAGTCGCCCTTCAGGCCGACATAGGCGTTGTAGCGCTCGACGTCGACATAAAAATTGGGGTCCTGAATGTTCCAGCTGGGAATAACCGGTTGGGCGACGCCGAATCCGAAATCACCCAGGAACAACAGGGCTGAGAACGGGTTGTACGGGTGCAGGAAGTTGCCGTCGTAGGTCACCGGCAGGACCGCAGGGAAGAACTGCCGGTAGCCTCCGGAGGAGACCGTCGACCGATCGTTGTAAAACAACTCGTAAAAAGCTGTGCTGGTACCGCCGAACAGGTCTAGGTCCATCTGGCCGAACGAGGTGACCGAGACACGTTTGTTCGGCGTCTGGATCATCGACACGTTAGGGCTCAACTCGTCGGTATAGAAGGCGCCATCGTTGTCGTACAGCGCACGAATCGGCCGCGCTGCCGGGTTCGAGGTCAGGAGCGGGAACGACACGCTGCTCAATCCATTGACCGGGTAGCGGGTGTAGTAAGCCAGATCCGCACCGACGAGTCCGCCAAAGAAGGCCACTCGCGGGTCATACGCCGGATTCGAGGTGTCGAACGCGGAGGTCAGGCTCGGCTCATAGCGCAGGAGACCGAGCGCCGTGCTGGCCGTACCGTAGATGAAGCCGAAGCACAGCGGCTCGCCAGTGAACGGGTCCCGGTTGTCGAGCACGCCGTCTCCCACCGGGCCGGAGGGTGAGGGGAAGGCCTGGTCGGTGTAGCGAGGAATCTTGTCGCACTCCGCCCACTCGCGGTCTGCTGCGACCAGTTCCTTCTGCTCGGCATACTGTGCGGAGATGGAGAACGAACCACGGTCGAAGACCTTGCCGAACGAGCCATCGAAGGTCCAGCGCTCGCCACCGCCGTTGTCGGTGGCCTGGCCGGAGGCATTCAGCTGGATGCCGTCGAGTGATTCCTTGGTGATCACGTTGACCACGCCGGCCACCGCATCCGCGCCATAGATCGAAGAGGCGCCATCCTTCAGGATTTCGATGCGTCCGATGATCGTGGAGGGAATGGCAGAGAGGTCCACCGAGTTGGTGAAACCCTGCACACCGGATGGCGTCCAGCGCTTGCCGTTCACCAGCACCAGCGTGCGCTGGGCACCCAGGCCGCGCAGCGAGATGGTGTTGGCACCCGGGCCGCCGTCGGTGATGAAGCCTGAAAACGAGTCGTTGACCTGCTGGCCGGAAGCCACAGTGGAGTTACGCAGGATTTCCTCGGTGGAGAGCAAGCCAGCGAGTTGGCTGCGCTCGGCCGTGATGACCTGGATCGGAGCAGGGCTGGAAAACTCGTTGCGCTTGATGCGCGAGCCGGTGACCACCACCTCCTGGAACTCAGCTTCCTCTTCTTCCTCCGCGACGGTGTCCGTGGCGGTTTGCGCCTCGTCGACCTGCGCCAAAGCCATGGGCGAGAGCGCGAGTGTTGCAACGCTCAACGCGAGGATCGAACGCACCTCATTCTTCAACGACCTGCTCATCTGAACTGTCTCCCTAAATGCCTAGAAACCAGAAACTTGGGCTACTTTGTACGCTGACTGTAAGCCGAATTCAACACCTGTCGCATATTTGCAACACACCCGTGTGGAAAAACCTGTACGGCGTGCTATTTTTGACCGATCCAACGCCTCGGAATCCAACCCATGCTTATGTCGCGCCTGTCCATTGTGTCATTCCTTGCGGCCCTCACCGTCCTGACAGTGCCCAGTCACGCCCAAGGGGGGTCCCCTGCCGACGTCCAGATTCAGTTGAATGCGTGGGTCCACGATCCGGTGCTCTCCAGCGTCGCCTTGTCGCCGGATGGCAAGCACCTGGTTGCGGTGTCCCTGCCGGATGTCACGAGCACCCCTTCGGTGGCCGTGTGGGACGCCGATGGGCTGGCGGCTGCACCGAAGCGTTTCGATTTGACGGCTGCCGACTGCTCCCGCTGGAAGCCGGTCGGTGCAT
>JAUMBX010000027.1:0-5802 GCA_032119515.1 Steroidobacteraceae bacterium
CATCTACTCGACCCAGGACCACGCCGCGGCTGCCATCGCCGCCGCCGGCATCCCGGTGTTCGCCTACAAGGGCGAAACCCTGGACGAGTACTGGGAATTCACCCACCGGATCTTCGAGTGGCCCCGGGGCTCGCAGGCCAACATGATCCTCGATGATGGCGGCGACGCCACCCTGCTGCTGATGCTCGGCAGCAGGGCCGAGCAGGACCGCTCGGTCATCGCCAAGCCCACCAACGAGGAAGAGGTGGCGCTGTACGCCTCGATCAAGCGCCGGTTGGAGTCCCAGCCCGGCTGGTATTCGGAGCGCCTGAAGCACATCAAGGGCGTCACCGAGGAGACCACCACCGGCGTCAAGCGACTCTACAGCCTGGCCCGCAATGGCGAACTCCCCTTCCCTGCCATCAACGTCAATGACTCGGTCACCAAGGCCAAGTTCGACAACCTCTACGGCTGCCGCGAATCGCTGGTGGATGCCATCAAGCGCGCCACCGACGTGATGATCGCCGGCAAGATCGCGGTGGTGGCCGGCTATGGCGACGTGGGCAAGGGCAGCGCCCAGTCCTTCCGCGGCCTGGGGGCGACCGTCTGGATCACCGAGATCGACCCGATCTGCGCACTGCAGGCGGCGATGGAAGGCTACCGGGTGGTGAACATGGACGAGGCCTGCGAGCAGGGCGACATCTTCGTCACCGCCACCGGCAACGTGAACGTGATCAACCACGATCACATGCGCCGCATGCGCCATCAGGCCATCGTCTGCAACATCGGGCATTTCGACAGCGAGATCGAGATAGCCGCGCTGAAGCAGTACCAGTGGGAGAACATCAAGCCGCAGGTCGACCACGTGATCTTCCCGGACGGCAAGCGCATCATCGTGCTGGCCGAAGGCAGGCTGGTGAACCTGGGCTGCGCCACCGGCCATCCCTCGTTCGTGATGTCGAACTCCTTCACCAACCAGGTGCTGGCCCAGATCGAGTTGTTCAGCCAGGGCGCAAAGTACGAGAAGCGCGTGTACACCCTGCCCAAGCACCTCGACGAGCGGGTGGCCAAGCTGCACCTCGAGCGGATCGGCGCCAAGCTCACCCGCATGAGCAACGAGCAGTCCGCCTACCTGGGCGTGCCGGTCGAGGGGCCGTTCAAGCCCGAGCACTACCGCTACTGAGCGGCGTGAAACTGCTGCACCTCACGGACCTGCACCTGACGGGCAATCCTTCAGGGCAGGTCCGCGGGGTGGTCACTTTGAAGAGTTTTCGGGCCTGCCTCCAGGCGGCCCGCCAGCGCCACCCGGACATCGCGGCGCTGATCCTGACCGGCGACCTCGTCCAGGATGAGGCCAGCGGTTACGCGCTGCTGAAAGCGGTTCTCGACGAAATCGGGCTGCCCGCCCTGTGCCTGCCGGGCAATCATGACGTCGCGGAGGCCTTCAACGCTGCCCTGCCGAACCACGTCATGCATCCGACGGGTATGTCACTCGGCGTGGACTGGCAGGTGCTGCCGCTCGACAGCACGCTAACGAACGAGGAGCGCGGTCGCTTGGGAGCAGAGCGGCTCGCGGAACTCGGCGCGCAGATTCAAGCCACTCCACAGCCTCACCTGTTGCTGGCCCTGCACCATCCTCCGGTGCACCTGGGCTCGGCCTGGATCGATGCGCTGGGACTGGAGGACGGCGCAGACCTCCTCGAACTGGCCCGCCAGTCAGGCCGGGTACGAGGTATCCTGTGGGGGCATGCCCACCAGGCCTTTGATTGCGTCGCCGACGGAATGAACTTGATGGGGACGCCGTCCACCTGTTTTCAGTTTGCCCCGGCCATCGACGAGTTCGCGATCGACCCGCGCGGACCGGGCTACCGAATCCTCGAACTGCAGGCGGCGGGTCGCCTCGATACCCGGGTAGATTGGATCCCGCCTTGCTGGGAGCCGGCTTGAAACGCCAGATGCCCTTACTGCTGCTGGGTGCCCTGCTGCTCTCCTCCGGGGAGGTCTCGGCCCAGGGCCCGACCCTGTGGAGCCTGCGGGGTGATCAGAATACCGTCTTCCTGTTCGGCTCCGTGCACCTGCTGCGGCCGGGGGATTTCACGCTGGAGGGCGCGCTGGCCAAGGCTTACGACTCGGCAGAGTCGCTGCTGCTGGAGATCGACACGGCAACACTCACGCCGGCCAGTGCCGAGTCCATTACGCTGCAGCGCGCCGTCGATGAGGAGGGTCGCGTCGAACCCTGGTTCGAGGCACTGAGCGTCACCACGGCCACCCTGAACCAGGCGGGCTTCACAGTGGACTCCGGCGTGGAGGCGCAGTTGCAGCGGCAGGCAAGACTGGACGGCAAGCGTCTGGGCGGCCTGGAGACCCTGGACGCGCAACTGGCCGCGCTGGACGCGCTGAGCCACGAGGTGCAGCAGGACCTGCTGGCGAAATCAAGGGAAGAAGCCAACCGCCCGCTTCATGAGCTGCGGGAGTTCGTGGAAGCATGGAAGGCGGGTGACCAGGCCTACCTCGGTCAACGACTGCAGGAGGAGTTCGCCGTCCACCCGGAGGTCTATCAGGCCCTGATCGTGGAACGTAACCGGCGCTGGGCCCAACGCATCGTCGAACTGCTGGGGGAGCGCGATGACTACCTGATCGTGGTCGGGGCACTGCACCTGGTTGGTGAGGACAGCCTCCAGTCCCTGCTCGAAGCCGCCGGACGCCCTGCGGAAAGGCTGCCTTGAGTGCTGATCTCGATCACGCACGACTTCCTGTTCGTCCACGTGCAGAAGACGGCCGGCACCAGCCTCACGCGGCTGCTCGGGGAACATGCGCTGCATCACTCGTCCTCACGCCTCAACAAGCTCGGCTCCGACCTGATGCTGGTGCGTGACTGGCGCCACCACCACTTCCGCATCCACGCGCCCCTCAAGCGCGCCGAGCGACTCATCCCCGCCGAAGACTACGCCCGGCTGTTCAAGTTCGCCTTCGTGCGCAACCCCTGGGACCGGCTGGTGTCCTGGTATGCCTACCTGCTGAAGGACACCTCCCACCGACGTCACCGCCGGGTGGCAGCCGGAACTTTCGAGGATTTCGCCCGTGTTGAACTGGCGCGGGCCGACCGCTCGCAGTGGTGGATGATCGAGGACCGGGCAGGCGCCATGGGTCTCGATTACGTCGGGCGTTTCGAGCGGCTGGCCGAGGATTTCGCGGAGATCTGTCGCCGTCTGCAGCTGCCTGCAACCACCCTGCCGCGCGAGAACGTCACCAGTCGCAAGCCCTACCAGCAGTACTACTCGCGCGAGCTCGCAGCGCTGGTCGGCGTCTGTTGGGCGCGCGAGGTCGAGGCTTTCGGCTATCGCTTCGACTAGAATCGGGCGAGCTACCAGATCGAGAGGTGGGGTCGTGTCGCTGTTCGAGGAAGCCTGCAAGGTCATCCCCGGTGGGGTGAATTCTCCGGTCCGGGCCTTTCGGGGCGTTGGCGGAGAGCCCATTTTCTTTGCCCGCGCCAGCGGTGCGTGGGTGGAGGCCGCCGACGGTCGCCGGTTCATCGACTACGTCGGTTCCTGGGGCCCGATGATCCTCGGCCACGCTCACCCTGCGGTAGTTCGGGCCGTGCAGGAACGCGCGGAGGACGGCCTCAGCTTCGGTGCGCCGACGGCGCTCGAGACCGAACTGGCGAAACGCGTGATCGCACTGGTGCCCTCGATGGACCTGGTGCGCATGTGCAGCTCGGGCACCGAGGCCACCATGAGCGCCATTCGTCTCGCCCGCGGCTACACCGGGCGGGATCGCATCGTGAAGTTCGAGGGCTGCTACCACGGCCACTCGGATTCCCTGCTGGTCAAGGCGGGCTCGGGCGCGCTGACCCTCGGCGTGCCCACCTCACCCGGCGTGCCGGCGGACTTCGCCCGCCACACGCTGACGATGCCCTACAACGACCTGCCGGCGACGCGCGAATGCTTCGCTGCCATGGGCAGCGAGATCGCCGCGGTGATCGTCGAGCCGATCGCCGGCAACATGAACTGCGTGCTGCCCGAGCCGGGATTCCTCGAGGGGCTGCGGGTACTGTGCTCAGAACACGGTGCCGTGCTGATCTTCGACGAGGTCATGACGGGTTTCCGCGTGGCGCCGGGCGGCGTCCAGGAGCTCTACGGCGTGGAACCGGACCTGACTACGCTCGGCAAGGTCATCGGTGGGGGCATGCCGGTGGGGGCCTTCGGCGGACGCCGCGACATCATGGAAAGGCTCGCCCCGCTCGGACCCGTGTATCAGGCCGGCACGCTGTCGGGCAATCCGGTGGCCATGGCGGCCGGCCTCGCCACCCTGGAAGGTTTGTCCGCACCGGGTTTTCATGCGGCGCTGGCCCAGCGCACCACGCAGCTGATGGAAGGCCTCAAGGCCGAGGCCCGGGCAGCGGGCGTACCCTTCACCACCAACCACACCTGCGGCATGTTCGGCATGTTCTTCACGGACGTGCCCGAGGTGACGCGCTATGCCCAGGTGATGTCCTGCGACGTGGAGCGCTTCAAGCGCTTTTTCCACGCCATGCTCGCCGAGGGTGTGTACCTCGCACCCTCGGCCTTCGAGGCCGGCTTCATTTCGGGGGCCCACGGCGATGCAGAGATCGAGGCGACCCTGCGGGCGGCGCGCAAGGCCTTCCGGGCCTAAAGTGAATCAGTCGGGTTTGCGGATGACCGGGGCGAAGGACGCCAGCCGGGCGAGCGGGTCGTCCATCTCCAGCAGCAGCTGCTTGTCGGCCAGGGACAGCGGCAGCACCTCGGACAGCCGGTAACCCACCCAAGCCGCATCATCGTAACCGGGCCGGACCTGGGCGTAGAGCTCGCCAAGCTCCGGCAGGATCTTCCTGGCCGCGTCGGCCACAAAGGCGTATTCAGATGGGACCGGCAGCTTTGGCTCCGGGGGAATGTCCTCGACCGTCCCGACGTTCAGCCCGTCCTCTCCCCGCCAGGCCTCCAGGACCCGGAACCGCTGCTGTCCGAGACAAGTGATGCCGAGCAGCCCGTCCTCGAGCCGGTTGAAGTCCACGATCCGCGCCTCGGTGCCCACCGCATGGAAACTGGTCTTGCCGGCCGCCTCCTGCCCCTCGGCGACGCAGACCACGCCAAAGCCGGTCTCTTCCCTCAGGCAGCGCCTCACCATGTCGAGATAGCGGGTCTCGAAAATCCTGAGCGGCAGCGGGCCGCCCGGGAACAGCACCACGTTCAGGGGAAACAGCGGCAGCTGGCGAGGCTGAGTGGTCATGGCCCGGGCAGGGCGCCGGTTTCGGGCTCCACGCCCCAGCGCCCGACCAACTGATGCTCGACATCCAGATGGTCGAGCACGCGCGCAACGACGTAGTCGATCACGGCCTCGACGGTGGCAGGTCGATGATAGAAACCCGGGTTGGCCGGCAGCACCACGGCACCGGCCTCCACCACCGTCAGCATGTTGCGCAGGTGGATCGCCGAAAAGGGCGTCTCGCGTGGCACCAGGATCAGCGGGCGCTTCTCCTTCAACATGACGTCCGCCGCACGCTCGATCAGGTTGCGGCTGGCGCCCACCGCGATGGATGAGAGGGTCGCCATGGAACAGGGACAGACCGCCATGGCGGCTGGCGCGCCGGAGCCGCTGGCCACGCAGGCAGTCCACTCCTCCGCCCCGTAGCACTGCAGTTGCCCGGGAGCCGCTGCATGCTTGTCGACAAAATAGCGGCCGATGTCGACCGCCCGGCCCGGGAGGCGCTCGTCGGTCTCGGTACCGATGACGACCTGCGCAGGCCGTGAAAGCATGAGGTGGACTTCCCGGCCTGCCTCGAGCAGGCACTCGAGCAGGCGCAGG
>JAUMBX010000028.1:0-4519 GCA_032119515.1 Steroidobacteraceae bacterium
CGATGCGCGTCGGGGGAGTCGACCAGCACCCGGTCGATGTGGCGACCCAGCTGGTCGCGCAATACCCGCAGGTGCAGCGGCAGGTCCTCGTGAACCAGCTGGCCCGGGGCAGCCTGGCGGGCTCGTCCCTGGATCAGCTCCCAGGATCGCATCAGGAACAGCATGTCGGCTCTCAGCGCTTCCAGGCCGCAATCCTCGGCCGCGGTCCGCACGATCCAGCCGCCGGCCTGCCCGGCCGGCGCAAAAGATTCGACCGCCTCGCGCAGGCGCAGCCGCTCGGGCTCGGCCTCGATGCGCGAGGACACGCCGATGCCGCGCCCCTTGGGCATGTACACCAGGAAGCGGGAGGGTAGGGTGACGTAGGTGGTCAGCCGCGCTCCCTTGCTGCCGATGGGGTCCTTCAGGACCTGCACCAGGATCTCGTCTCCCTCGCTGACCAGCTGCCTGACGCTGTCGGCCCGGGGCGCCTCGATACCGTCCTCGAGCAGGGTCGGGCTGGCGATGTCGTTGGCGTGCAGGAAGGCCGTGCGCTCGAGGCCGATGTCGATGAAGGCGGCCTGCATGCCGGGCAGCACCCGGACGGCCTTGCCCTGATAGAGGTTGCTGATCAGCCCACGCCGGTTGGCCCGCTCCAGGAACACTTCCTGCAGCACGCCATTCTCGACCAGCGCTGCCCGCGTCTCGCGGGGGGTGACGTTGACCAGCAGTTCCGCACTCAAGCTCCGACCTCCTGCCATATATCGATCCCGGCCGGACCCAACAGTTCAGCAGTCTCGAACAGTGGCAAGCCCATCACGCCGGAGTAACTTCCCTCCAGCCGCGCGACCAGCACCGCGCCGAGTCCCTGGATGGCGTAGCCGCCGGCCTTGTCGAGCGGCTCACCGCTGGCCCAGTAGCGCTCCCGCTCCGCCACCGTGATGTCCCTGAAAGTCACCGTGGAGCGGCACAGGCGCGATTCCAGCCGTCCCGCGGCCACCAACGCCACGGCAGTCAGGACCTGGTGGCTGCGCCCCGCAAGATCGGCCAGCATGGCCAGACCCTCGTTACGGTCCCGCGGCTTGCCCAGCAGCCGGCCGTCGAGCACCACCAGGGTGTCGGCCGCCAGCACGACATCTGCCGGCTGGCAATCGGCGTGCGCCGCGCCGGCCAGGGCCTTCGCCGAGGCCAGTCGCAGCGCGCAGTCGCCCGGGGATTCAGCAGGCCGCGGCGTCTCGTCGATTTCGATGTCCAGCACACCGTGAGGCACCCCGATCTGCGCCAGCAGCGCCCTGCGCCGGGGTGACCTGGAGGCCAGCAGAAGTCGACCGGAACTCATAGTGAACACGACCTTGGGGCGTCAGCCCCGATGATAGGGATGGCCCCGCAGCTGGCTCCAGGCCCGATAAACCTGCTCGGCGAGGATCACGCGCACGAGCCCGTGAGGAAAGGTCAGCGGCGACAGCGACCAGCGAAAATCTGCCCGCTCGAGGCAGGCGGGATCGAGGCCATCTGCCCCACCCACCAGCATGACGACGCGGCGCCCTTCGCGGAGGCGGACTCCCAGCCAATCGGCCAGGCCCTCCGATGACATCGGCTTGCCGCCTACCTCGAGGGCCACGACATGGTCGCCGCCGTCGATGCGCTCAAGCATACGGCGTCCCTCCTCGGCCCGGGCCCGCAGGCGCTCCCCGCCGCGGCTGCCGCGACCGGTCGGGATCTCCAGAAGCTCGAGCCGCACCTCGGCGGCGAGCCGGCGGGCGTATTCCTGGTAGGCCTGTTCCACCCAGGCTGGCAGGCGGGTACCGGCCGCGAGCAGCCGGATCAGCATGCACTGCTCAGACTGCGCTGGCCTCGCGCTGGCGGGGACGCAGGTCCCAGAGTTTCTCGAGGCCGTAGAACTCGCGGATGCGGGGCAGCATGACGTGCACGATCACGTCCTGCAGGTCCACCAGCACCCATTCGCCCTCGCGCTCGCCCTCCACGCCCAGCGGCTGGTGGCCCGCGGCCTTGCACTTCTCCACCACCCGTGCCGCAATCGAACGCACGTGCCGATCGGAATTGCCGGAGGCGATGATCAGGGTATCGGCGAAGTCGGTGACCCCGCGAACGTCGACCACCTTGAGGTTGACGGCCTTCATGTCCTCGATGGCCTCGAGGGCGATCTCGGCGACGCCCCTGCTGGCCTTGCGCCGCTTCGGCGCGGTCGTTCGGGTGGCTTTTGCGGTCTTGGGCTTGCTGGTGCCTGATTTCTTGCGGGTGGGCGTCATTCCCCTGCATCACGTGACTGGGCGTAGATGCCCGTGGCGATGATCATCCTACGCACGGGCTCGGGCATCAAGTAGCGCGGGTCGCGGCCGGCGAGCAGGGCTGCCCTGAGGTCGGTCGAGGAGATGTCCAACTGGGTGCCGGGGTGGATCAGGATACGGCCTGCCGATGCCCGATTCAGGTCACCCGCCCGGCTCGTGCCATGCGATCCGACCAGCTCGGCGAGCTCGCCAGGAAACTCCGGCCGGGCTCCCGGACGATGGGCCACGGCAATGTGGGCAAGCGCCAGCAGCTCCCGCCAGCGGTGCCACCCGGGCAATCCCAGGAAGGCGTCCATGCCGAGCAGCAGGACCAGGGACTGCCCCGGACCCCACTCGGCCCGCAGCTCCTCCAGCGTGAGCACGGTATACGACGGTCCCGGGCGGCGCAGTTCACGGTCGTCGACCTCGAAGTCAGCTTCATCCTCCAGCGCTGCCCTCACCAGTTCGAGCCGGGTCCGGGCATCGACCAGGGGCGGACCCCGGTGGGGCGGATCGGCCGCCGGGATGAACAGGACCTTCCGCAAACCGGCCAGTTCGGACAACTCGAAGGCAGCCCGCAGGTGGCCGAAGTGAATGGGGTCGAAGGTGCCCCCGAAGATGCCGACGGGCGCGCTCATGCCAACATGGCGGCCGTGGGCAGCTCGATGCCGGCCAGCGAGCTGACCAGCCGGGCCAGTTCGTCCCAGGGATCACCGGCCTCGGCGCCCTTGATGCAGCGATCGACGCGGGCCGCCTGACGCAGGAGGGGCACCAGTGAGCGGCCCGCAAGGCGCCGCTCGGCCTGTTGCACCAGCTGTGCCCGGCGCTGGGCCCCGGGACCGAAGGCAGGGGGTGCACTGCGGCGCTGACGCTGGGCGATCACCGACCGCACTGCCCCGGCCAGCGCCCACAGCACCAGCGGGAGCTCGGCCCCCTCCTCCCGCAGTCCCTGCACGATGCGTAGCGCCTGGGCGGCGTCCGCGGCGAGCGCGGCATCACACAGGGCCGAGGCGTCATACCTCGCCTGTCCGACCACCAGTTCGACCAGCTCGTCGGCTTCCAGCGGACCGGGCCCGCGCAACAGCAGGATCTTCTCCAGTTCCTGCCCGGCGGCGAGCAGGTTGCCCTCCACGCGTTGCGCCAGCGCCTGCACGGCGCCCGGGCTGAGCTTGAGCCCGGCAGCGGCTGCGCGGGCGCGAATCCAGCCGGGCAGCTCGGCGGCCTCGATCGGCCAGAGTGCCAGCCAGCGACCCTGACGCTCGACGGCCTTGACCCAGGGGCTCGACTGCACGGCGCGCTCGAGGCGCGGGGTCAGGATCAGCAACACCGTGTCCGGCGGCGGGCTTTCCACCAGCCTGGCCAGCGCCTGGCCGCCGCTCACCCCCAGACGTGGACTGGCCAGCCGCAACTCCAGCAGGCGGCGGTCCGAAAAGAGCGACAGGGATTGCCCGGATTCCAGGACCGGACCCCAATCGGCCCGGGCGTCCAGGAAGAAGACCTCCCGATCCGTGTACCCCTCCCGGCGCGCTGCCACGCGGATGGCGTCGGCGGCTTCCCCGACCAGCAGGGGCTCGTCGCCGGACACCAGCCAGCAGCCCTCCGGCGATCGCAGTTCCCGCTCGAGTTGCTCCGGCTTGAGTCGCATGACTGCATTGTCCTCGGATCTGCTTGGCAGGGGAAACGGTCTGGGGCAGGATATCAGGGCGATGTTCAGATCAGGTTTCATTGCCCGGCTCAGGCAGGGCGGCCGACTTGCCGCGGCCGCGGCCTGTGCATTGCTGCTGTGGTCCCAGCTGGCCGTCGCCCTGCACGACCACGCCGGTGACGGTGACCCTCACGGGCCCGGCGACCGCGCCCTGGCCTGCGATTTCTGCCTCGGCCACGGACAGGCTGGCGCACCGCCTCCGGCCGCCCTCAGCGTCAGGCTGCAGGCCCCGACGGCCACGCTCCTGCCAGCGACGTCGACCGTCGCCCCGGTTCTCGGCATCCTGCCGAGCGCCAACGGCCCACGCGGCCCACCCGCTTCCCTCTCAGCGTCCGCCTGAACCCGCCGCCTGGGCGCGGCACCGCTGACGATTCCCGAGGAATCGTCGAGATCAATTTTTCGAGAGAGGAACATGCAACAGAACCCCCTTCTGGCAGCCGCGCTGGCTGCCGCCCTCACCCATCCCGGTCTCGCCCTGGCCGAGGATCAGGATGTCCTGCGCGAGATCGTCATCACGGCCACCCCGATTGCAGAGGGCCTGGCCACCACC
>JAUMBX010000029.1:0-2351 GCA_032119515.1 Steroidobacteraceae bacterium
GCTCCCCTGGGGCTCTCGATTGGCATGCTGCTGATTGCGGCCACCCTGGTCATCGGCAGCACCGTCAATGGCGCCAGCCGCTGGTTGGTCATCGGTCCGATCCAGCTGCAACCCTCCGAACTTGTCGGCGCTGCTGGAGGCAAATGTCATCGCCAGATCGGCCTGTCCCGCATGCAGCACATGCACCGCAAAGGCCTCGAGCCCGGCAAAGCGCTGGAACTGGCTCGAACTCCGACCCAGGTTCCACGAGATCAGGGGTGGCTCGATCGACACCGACACGAAACTGCTCGCAGTCAGGCCGATGGGGTTCCCGCCGGGATCCCGGGCAGTAACAATGGTCACGCCGGTGGGGTATTGGCCCCAGGCGTTGCGTAGCGCCTTGCTCATGGTGGAAGAACCGAGACTGGTGAGAGAAGAGCCCATATCCTACCCTTCTTGCCTCTGACCGGGAGATCTACGATGCACGTCCGCGCATGTCTGGGTGGCTTGTTGGCCGGGTCGATGTTCCTCGCCGCTCCGGCTGCCCTGGCCGAGCTGCCCTCGCTGGCTCCGGCAGACGTGTTCGAGCTCGAGTACGCTGCAGACCCGCAGATTTCACCGGATGGCAGGCAGGTGGCCTATCAGCGCCGTGCCTTCGACCGGCTGCTGGATCGCGGGCGGGGCCAGTTATGGCTGGTGACGGCAGACGGTACCAGCCACCGCCCGCTGCTCGACGGTGACGTCGAAGCCTCCACGCCGCGCTGGTCGCCGGACGGGAGCCGCCTGGCCTACGTGGCGGCCGACCGTGACGGGCGGTCCCAGCTCCATGTCCTCTACCTGACCTCGGGGGCCTCCTCGTCCGTCGCCCAGCTGCCGGACGCGCCGCTCTCCATGGAATGGTCGCCGGCTGGCGCCAGCCTGGCCTTCACCATGCGGGTGCCGCGGCAGCACGAGCCGCTGCCCATCGAGCTGCCCAAGGCCCCCAAGGGCGCCAAGTGGGCCGAACCGCTGATGGTGATCGACCGCATGGTCTTCCGTGGCGACGGCCGGGGCATGTTGCCCGACGCCTATGCCCAGGTCTTCGTGGTGCCGGCAGAGGGTGGCACTCCCCGGCAGCTCACCGAGGGCCCTTACGATCATGGCGATCTGGAGTGGCTGCCCGATGGCAGCGGCCTGCTACTCTCGGCCAACCGTCGCGAGGATCGCGAGCGACACCCGCTCGACAGCGAGCTCTACCGGCTGGACCTCGAGCAGGGCGAACTTCAGCAGCTGACCCGTCGCTACGGTCCGGATTCTGATCCAGTGGTGTCACCTGACGGTAAATGGCTGGCCTGGACCGGCTTCGACGACGGGCGGATCAGCTACCAGCGCAGCCGCCTTTACGTCATGCCGCTTGCCGGTGGCGAGCCTCGCGAGCTGGTTGCCGACCTCGATCGCGACCTCAACGCGCCGAGCTGGTCGCCGGATGGGCGCTCGCTGATCGTCGAGTCGGACGATCGCGGACGGACCCGGCTGCTCAGGGTCCCCTTTGCTGCGGGCGGACCCGCGGAGGTCCTGGTCGACGACCTCGGCGGCACCAGCTGGTCGCGACCCTATCCCGGCGGCTCCTTCTCGCAGTCGCGCGCCGGGCGCCTGGCCTACACCTCGGTAAGCCCCTCCCGGCCTGCGGAGGTGGCGCTGTTCGAGCCGGGCCGCAAGGCCCGGGTCCTGACTGCGCTGAATGCGGACTTCCTGGACCGGCGCCAGCTCGGCGCGGTGGAGGAGCTCACGGTCCGCTCTGCGGCCGACGGGCGGGACATCCAGGCCTGGCTGGTGAAGCCGCCTGGCTTTGAGGCAGGGCAGCGCTATCCGCTGATCCTGGAAATCCACGGAGGTCCCTTCGCCAACTACGGGCCGCGTTTTGCAATGGAAATGCAGCTCTATGCAGCCGCGGGTTACCTGGTGCTCTACGTGAATCCGCGCGGCAGCACCAGTTACGGCGAGGCCTTCGCCAACCTGATCCATCACGATTATCCCGGCCAGGACTACGACGACCTGCTCTCGGCTGTCGACGCGGTGATCGAGGCGGGCCAAGCGGATCCCGGGCGCCTGTACGTGACGGGTGGCAGCGGTGGCGGAGTGCTGACGGCCTGGATTGTCGGCAGCACCGATCGGTTCAAGGCGGCCGTGGTCCAGAAGCCGGTCATCAACTGGACCAGCTTCGCGCTGACCGCCGACCTGCCGAACTACTTCGCCCGCTACTGGTTTGCCTCAACCCCGTGGGAGGATCCGGAGGCCTACTGGCGTCGTTCGCCGCTATCGAGGGTGGGTAAGGTGAGCACGCCGACCATGCTGCTCACCGGGGAACAGGACCTGCGGACCCCCATCGCGGA
>JAUMBX010000029.1:2361-2729 GCA_032119515.1 Steroidobacteraceae bacterium
GAAGCTGAGGGGTGTGGATACCCTGCTGGTGCGGGTACCCGGTGCGCCGCACGCCCTGGACCTGCGGCCGAGCCAGCTGGCCGCGCGCAGCCAGGCCATCCTGGCCTGGTTTGCGCGCTATCCCGGCGGCTAGCCTGCCGGTGCGGCGGAGGGATCGCCGGTCAGGAAGCCAATCTTCTTGAGACCGTTGCGCTGCAGGGCGAAGAGGACGTAGGACACGTATTCATAGCGCACGCGCGAGTTGGCGCGCAGGTGCACCTCGGGCTGGGGATCCTTGTTGGCGTCGGTGCGGATGAAATCGATCATCGTGGCGGCGTCGATCACCGAGCCGTTCCAGATGATGCTGCCGTCGAAGTCGACCTCGAGGT
>JAUMBX010000030.1:0-4247 GCA_032119515.1 Steroidobacteraceae bacterium
CCCACTTGGGGTGTCGTATGCCGATCACCGCAGCCTGCATGACCTTGGGATGGCCGCAGACGGTATTCTCAAGGTCGCTGGAGCTGATCCACTCGCCACCGGACTTGATCACGTCCTTGGCACGATCGGTGATGGTCATGGTGCCGTCGGGCTGCAGCGTGGCCACGTCTCCCGTGGCAAACCAGCCCTGCTCGGCGTGCGCTTCGCTCGGCTCATCAGGCTGGTAATAGCTGCTGCAGATCCAGGGCCCACGCACCTTCACGATGCCGCTGGTCCGGCCGTCGTGGGGCAGTTCCTTGCCCTCGTCGTCGACGATCTTCATCTGCACGCCCAGCACCGGTTGCCCCTGGCGGATCCTGAGCGCGTCCTGCTCTTCGCGTGGCCAGTCCTGGAAGCCGCGGGGAGGAGAGTTCAGGGTGCCGATCGGGCTCATCTCGGTCATCCCCCACGCGTGCAGGACCTCCACGTCGTGGCGCTCGCGGAATTCGGTCATGATCGACAGCGGGCAGGCCGAGCCGCCCACCGACACCCGCCGGAGTGGCGAGAGCTTGACCTTCGCCGCCCGGGCATGGGCGAGCAGCGCCTGCCACACCGTCGGGACGCCTGCGGCCAGCGTGCACCCTTCCTCGGTGATGAGGGTGGCCAGCGTGGCGCCATCGCCCATCTTCGGGCCCGGCATCACCAGGCGGGTGCCCACCGAGGGGCCCGCGTAGGGAATGCCCCACGCGTTCACGTGGAACATGGGCACCACCACCAGGATCGTGTCGCGCCGGGTGCAGCCGATGGAGTCGCCAATCAGCGCCGCATAGTTGTGCAGCACGGTCGAGCGATGGCTGAACAACACGCCCTTGGGGTGCCCGGTGGTGCCCGAGGTGTAGCAGAGCGAGCTGGCGGTGTGCTCGTCAAAGTCCGGCCAGTCGAACTGGTCCTCACCCGGCGCGATGAAGGACTCGTAGTCGGTGATCGGTCCGTTGACGGCCTGCGGCAGGTGGGCCTCGTCGCACAGCGCGATGACCCGCTCCACCGTGCCGAACTGGGGCCGCAGCGAGTCGATGAGCGGCAAGACCAGCGGGTCGACGAACAGCAGACGGTCCTCGGCGTGATTGATGATGTAGCTGACCTGCTCGGGAAACAGGCGGGGGTTGATGGTGTGCAGCACCGCACCCATGCAGGAGACCGCGTAGTACAGCTCCAGGTGCCGATAATCGTTCCAGGCCACGGTGCCGACCCGGTCGCCCTTGCGGATGCCGGCTGCCTTGAGCGCATTGGCCAGCTTGCGGGCGCGCCGGAAGATATCCGCGAGGGTGGTGCGGTGCCGTGGGTTGTCCACCGTGACCGAGACCACCTCCGTGGGGCCATGACAGCGCTCCGCGTGCCGCATGATGTCGGTGATCAACAGCGGCGTGTCCATCATCAGTCCCTTCATGCGATTGCCCCCTTTTTCAGCAGCTGCTTGAGCCGATGCATGTACGGCCCGAAATCGACCTGCATGGTGTGCCGACGGGAATGCCGGTAGCGCTTCGCCAGCGCACGTTGCTCGCGGGCCATCTCCCGGCGCATGGTGGCCTCGTCCGGCAGCTCCAGCCGACCGGCGAGGTATTCACCGATCACCTTCGCCTGCAGCTCCGCCGGTTGCATGACCGACCCGAGCGGCTGGTACAGGCCCACGAAGAACAGGTTGTCGAGATCGGGGCGGACCGTGCGGTGCCACAGGGGCAGCACGTTGTCGCGCGCGGTCAGGAAGTCCGGGTCGAAGAAGGGGAAGCTGACCCGGTAGCCGGTGCACCAGATGATGGCATCGACCGGCTCCTCGCTGCCGTCCTCGAACAGCACCCGATCGCCGCGCAGCTCGCGGAGGGCGGGCTTCACCAGCAGGTCGCCGTGGCCGATGCGCGAGAGCAGGTCCTGGCTGACCGTGGGATGGGACTGCAGGGGGCGGTGGTCGGGCCGCGGCAGCCCGTAGTCGGTGGGATGGCCGAACTGCAGGCGCATCACCAGGCCGAGCACGAAGGAGGTGACCTGCCAGGGCAGCCAGGGCAGCAGGTTCTGCGGCTGCGGCATGCGGGTGATGGGCGTGCCCATGAACCACTTGGGCAGTATCCACGCACCGCGTCGCGCGACCAGGTACACGCGCTCCGCATTGGCGCGGCTGGCCAGTTCGGTGGCGATGTCCACGGCGCTGTTGCCGAGCCCGACGACCACCACGCGCTTACCGATCAGGTCCAGCGGCTCGCGCGGATTCCGGTACAAGTGCGAGTGGATCTGCACTCCGGCGAATTCGCCGGGGGGCATCGGGTCGGGCCCCTGCGGGTCCCAGTGATGCCCGTTGGCCACCACCAGCGCATCGAACTGCGCGGTTTCGCCGCCCGCGAGGGTCACCTGCCAACGCCCGTCCGGCTGCCGCTCGCAGCGCTGCACCTCGCAGCTAAAGCGGATGTTCTCGCGCAGGCCGAATTGCCCGGCGTAGGACTCGAAGTAGTCATGGATCTGCCGATGGTCCGGGTAGGCCGGCAAGTCCGCCGGCATCGGAAAGTCCTGATACTCCATCAGCCGGGTATCGGTATTGATGTGCAGCGAATCGTAGGCGGCGCTGGCACCCCAGGGCTTGTTGTCGATGCACCAGAGCCCGCCGAGGTGGGGGGTGCGCTCGAAGCAGGTGACCGGCAGGCCACGGTCCCTCAGCGCCTTGATGACCGGCAATCCGGAGGAACCTGCACCGATGACGCAGGTGTGGGGAGGACTGTTCGACTGGCGCATCCTCATGCATGGATTCTGGCACAGCCAGCCGCTTGGGGTTAGCCTGAGCCCATGGGCGAGATCTGGCTGACCTTCATGCTCTGCACCGCGGTGATCGGCACGGCCGGCTACCAGCTGTCGCGCTTTGGCGACGTGATTGCCGAACGCACGGGGCTGGGGCGAACCCTGGTCGGGGTCATCATGATGGCCACCGTGACCTCGCTGCCGGAGCTAGTCACCGGCATCGGCGCGGTGACCGTGGCGGACGTGCCCAACATTGCGGTGGGCGATGCGTTGGGCAGCTGCATCTTCAACCTGCTGATCCTCCTGTTCCTGGAGCTGGCCTATCCACGGGCGTCGATCTACACGCTGGCCGCGCAGAGCCATATCCTCTCGGCCGGCTTCGGCATCATCCTGATCGGCATCGTGGCCCTGTCGGTGCTGGTCGGCGATCAGCTGCCCACCATCGGCCATGTGGGCCTCTATACGCCGGTGATCCTGGCGGGCTACCTGCTGGCCATGCGCATCGTCACCCAGTACGAACTGCGCGAGGCCCGCCTGCAGCCCGAGCAGGCGGCGCTGCGGCATCCGGACGTCAGCCTTCGGCAGGCGGTGCTGGGGTACCTGGTGGCTGCCCTGTTCGTGGTGGCGGCAGGGCTGTGGTTGCCGTTCATCGGCGCCGACCTGGCCCGGGTCATGGGCTGGAACAACAGCTTCGTGGGCTCGCTGTTCGTGGCCTTTGCCACCTCGCTGCCGGAGCTGGCCGTGGCCTTGTCCGCCCTGCGGCTCGGGGCCCTGGACCTGGCCATGGGTAACCTGCTCGGCAGTAACCTGTTCGACATGGCGATCATCGCCATCGACGACCTCGCCTACGTGGAGGGCCCCCTTCTGCACAACATCAGCAAGGCCCACGCGGGAACCGCCATCAGTGCCCTGGTGATGAGCGGCGCGGTGATCGCCGCCCTGTTCTACCGGCCTGCCCAGCGCACTTTCCGGCTGTTCGGCTGGACCGGCCTGTTCCTGCTGGTCATTTACGCCCTGAACGCCTACGTGCTGTTCCTGGTCGGTCAATGAGCGAGGCCTCACCTAATTGGCATGGTCGCGCGGCGGCGGAGGTGGCCGCCGGGCTGCAGGTCGATCAGGACAACGGTCTGGCTGCCCACGAGGCGGCCGATCGACTGCGCTCCACCGGGCCTAACCTCCTGGCAGAGGGCCGGCGATTGCACTGGCCGCGCCTGTTGCTGCGCCAGTTCACCGATTTCATGATCCTGGTGCTGATCGGTGCAGCGGTGCTGGCCGGGCTGACCGGCGACATCGAGGACGTGGTGGTGATCCTCGCCATCGTCGTCCTGAACGGCACAGTCGGCTTCATCCAGGAAGCGCGCGCCGAGCAGGCCATTCAGGCGCTGCGACGGCTGGCGGCTCCCCAGGCCCTGGTGCGACGGGACGGTCACGTGCAGAGGATTCGCGGTCAGGACCTGGTACCGGGGGATGTGGTGTTGCTGGAAGCC
>JAUMBX010000031.1:0-4720 GCA_032119515.1 Steroidobacteraceae bacterium
TTCTTCTCGATGATCGTGCCGGCGATAGGGGCGCGGATTTCGGTGTCGTTGAGCGCGATCCGGGCATTCTCCACGCTCACCTGACCGGCGACGACCTGGGCCTGGGCGGAAGCCAGCTCCAGTGCAGCCTTTTCGTAATCAGGCTTGGACAGGATGCCCTGCTCCAGCAGCGTCTCCGCACGCTCCTGCTGAGCAGTGGCAATGGCCAGACGGGCGCGCGCCGCTTGCAGGTCGGCCTCGGACTGATCGAGCCGATTGCGCGCGGTACGCGGGTCGATACGCACCAGCAGGGCCGTCTGCTCCACCGCATCGCCAGTCTCGGCGCTGATCGCCAGGACTTCGCCAGAGGCCTTGGACTTCAGCTCCACCGTGGTGACCGGCTCAATGGTGCCAGCAGCTTCCACGGCCACGGTGATCGAGCGACGCTCGACGGCCACCTTTTCATACAAGGGCGTGGTGGCTTCCTCTTCGCCTCCACAGGCCGCAACGAGCGCCAGAACCGCAATGACCGGCACCGCCCGGACCGAACGCAACGTCCATGACGGCATGGCAGGCCTCCAGGAAAAAATTCTTCGTTGGATGCTTCAGGGCTTGGTTGGAAGACCCGCCGCGCTGCGCCCTGAGCTGGACTAACCCGTTAAAAAATTGACGGATAACCCGACCGCAGCGCGACGGGTTCGCTAACAATGCCCGTGGCCGATAACAGTTGCAAGCCCCCCGCCATGGACTACGGCAGTCGCCGGGGTCACACTTGAACCGGGCAAAGCTCCGGAGGACACGATGACCATCCACGGCAAGTGCTTATGCGGCTCGGTCGGGTTCACGGTGAGCGCCCCACTCACGACCATGGCGCACTGTCATTGTTCGATGTGCCGCAAGGCGCACGGCACGCACTTCGTCACCTGGGCCGCAGCGCCGCTTGCCGGCTTCCACTGGACCGGCGACACCTCGCTGATCCAGCAGGTGGAGTCGGGCGGAGAGGAGGCTCGCTGTTTCTGCCGGGTATGCGGTGCCTCGCTGCCGATCGAGAGGCCTTCCATCGGCCTGGTCGAGATCCCCGTTGGACTGCTGGAAGAGGATCCGGGCTCGAGGCCAAGCATGCACATCTTCGTGGGCAGCAAGGCGGTCGCTTACGACATCCCGGATGCACTGCCCCGCCATGAGGCGTTCCAGCCCGGCTCCAGTGGCCAGGTCGTCGACCGCACGGCCCGCCATGCAGGCGCCGGCAAGGTGGGAGCGAGTTGCCTGTGCGGCGCCATGGCCTGGCAGGTCGAGGGACTACCAATGATGATGCTCAACTGTCACTGCTCGCGCTGCCGTCATGCTCGGAGCGCGGCGCACGCCACCAACGCTTTCTACAAGCTCGGGCAGTTCAGCTGGGCGAAGGGTGCAGAACTCGGCGAGCATTACAAGCTGCCGGAGGCCGAGTTCTTCACCCAGGATTTCTGCAGCCGCTGTGGCAGCCCGACCCCCCGGGTGATGGAGAAATTCAACAGGGTGATGCTCCCGGCCGGCAGCTTCGATGACGATCCTGGCGCCAAAGCCTCTGCCCACATTTTTGCCAGTTCCCGGGCCCCGTGGTTCGAGATCGCCGACAGCCTCCCCCAGCATGAGGGCATGGTCCCGCGCTGAAGACCCATGACCGAGCGCAGCCTTCTCACCGTCGGAGCCCACCGGCCACATTTAGGCAGGTTTGCCTGGCTGGCCATCGCAGCAGCCGTCGCGACCATCCTGCTCAAGACCGGGGCATGGTGGGTCACCGGTTCCGTTGGCCTGCTCTCCGACGCACTGGAATCCATCGTCAACCTGGTGGGCGCCATGATGGCGCTGGCCATGCTGACCCTTGCCGCCCGCCCGCCCGACGAGGATCACGCCTACGGGCACGGCAAGGCGGAGTACTTCTCCAGCGGCCTGGAGGGCGGCCTGATCGTGGTTGCGGCACTCGCCATCGGTTGGGCAGCCATCATGCGCCTGCTGCAGCCCCAGCCCCTGGAGCAGGTGGGTGCCGGCCTGGTCATTGCCATCGTGGCCTCGCTGATCAACCTCGGCGTGTCGTTGACGCTGCGCAAGGCCGCCAGGGAGTACGATTCGATTACGCTGGCCGCCAGCGCCAGTCACCTCATGACCGACGTCTGGACCTCGGCCGGGGTAGTGGCTGGCGTCGCGCTGGTCGCGATGACGGGCTGGCTCTGGCTGGACCCACTGTTGGCGCTTGGGGTAGCCGTGAACATCATCGTGACCGGTTACCTGATCATGCGCGACTCTGCCCATGGACTGATGGACCGCTCGTTGCCGGCGGAGGAACGGCAGCGCATCGAGGCGGTGCTCACCTCCTATCGCAGCGTCGAGGTGGAGTTCCATGCGCTGCGCACCCGTGCAGCCGGCGCACGGCGGTTCGCCTCCCTCCATGTCCTGGTGCCCGGTGCATGGACCGTCCAGCAGGGGCACGACCTGCTCGAGCGCGTGGAAGCCGACCTGCGCACGGCCCTGCCCGGGCTGGCCGTACTGACGCACCTCGAGCCCCTCGAGGACCCCGCTGCACGTGATGATCACGACATCAGCCTGTATTGAAGTCGCGGGTTGCTAGAATCCGATCATGTTCGCCTCCCAGGCCGATTGGCTCGACCTGCATCCCCATCCCTCCGGCCAGGGCGGCGGCATGCGTCGCGTCGCCGCAGCGGCGCGCGTGGGTGCCGAAGGCGCACTGACCTTGACGTATCGACTGGAGTGGGAAGCCGGGTTCCTGCGCTTGCCGGTCATGCCTGGCGGCGGCCGGCACAATAACCTCTGGCACCACACCTGCCTGGAGGCCTTCCTGCAGGCAGCAGGGCAAGCCAGCTATCACGAGCTCAACTTCTCTCCCGCCGGGGCGTGGGCCGCCTACCGCTTCAGCGGTTTTCGTGAGGGCATGCAAGACCTGCCGCTATCGCTGCCGCCGGTGCAGCGCATCGATCAGGGGCCGGAACATCTCTACATGGAGTGTCAACTCCCGCCGGAAGCGCTTCCCGGCGAGGCATTGCGGATAAGCCTGACCGCCATCCTCGAGGACCGCGACGGAGGGCTGCACTTCTGGGCCCTCCATCATCCGGCGCCACGCCCGGAGTTTCATGACCGGCGTGGGTTCGTCCTGGAGCTGCCTGAACCAGCAGGCCGCCCATGACCTCGAGCCTCGAGTTCGGCATCGACCGGCTGCTGGCCGATGCTGACCTGCGTCGGCAACTGGCTGGCCGTCGCGTGGCACTGCTGGCCCACCCGGCCTCGGTCACCGCCGCGCTGGTTCACTCACTCGATGCCCTGCATGCGGCCGGGGACCTCAGGCTCACCAGCGCACTCGGCCCGCAGCACGGGCTGCGGGGCGAGAAGCAGGACAACATGATCGAGTCGCCGGACTTCGTGGACCCGGCGTTGGGCATCCCCGTGTTCAGCCTCTACGGCGAGGTCCGCCGCCCGACCGAGGCCATGCTCGACACCTTCGACGTGCTGCTGGTCGACCTGCAGGACCTCGGCTGCAGGATCTACACCTTTGCCACCACGCTCTGTTACGTGCTGGAGGCGGCTGCGGCCTCGGGCAAGACCGTGTGGGTGCTGGATCGCCCGAACCCGGCCGGGCGTCCGGTGGAGGGACTGAGCCTGCGGCCCGGCTGGGAGAGCTTCGTGGGGGCCGGCCCGATGCCGATGCGCCATGGGCTCACCCTGGGCGAACTCGCCGCCTGGTTCGTCGAGGAGAAACGGCTGGACGTGGACTGGTCGGTGGTGACCATGCGCGGCTGGCAGCCGGCCGCGGCACCCGGCCATGGCTGGCCGGTGGGCGAGCGCAGCTGGGTGAACCCGAGCCCCAACGCCGCCAGCCTGTCGATGGCGCGAGCCTACGCGGGGTCGGTGATGCTGGAGGGCACCACTCTGTCCGAGGGACGCGGCACGACGCGGCCACTGGAAGTGCTGGGCGCACCCGACCTGGACGTACCCGCGTTGCTGTCCCGCATGGAGCGCCTGGCGCCGGACTGGCTGGCCGGCTGCTCGCTGCGCCCCTGCTGGTTCGAGCCCACCTTCCACAAGCACGCCGGGCAGCTCTGCGCGGGGTTCCAGGTCCATATCGACCACCCAGGCTACCAGCACGAGCGCTTTCGTCCGTGGCGCCTGTTCGCCGTGGCCTTCAAGGCTCTCAGGCAACTTCGTCCGGACTATCCGCTGTGGCGTGACTTCGCCTACGAGTACGTCACCGATCGCCTGGCCATCGACGTGATCAACGGCAGCCCGCTGCTGAGGGAGTGGGTCGACGACCCGTCTGCGGAACCGGGCGACCTCGACGGCCTCGCTGCACGGGATGAGCGCGACTGGCTCGAGAGCTGCGAGGCGTTGCTGTTGTATCGGTGAGCTGTTGAAAGCCCAAAGTTAATTTGTTGCGCAAAAGATACACATTTTCGTGAATCGGTAGTGCGAAAACCATAAATTCCGGGCTAATATCTTAGAAACCACTTGAGGGGGGCTCATGAAACCTGTGAATAGACTCGTGTGTGTGGCCGTTGCGTCGGTGCTCTCGTCCACCGCCATCGCCCAGGAATCCCAGCTCGAAGAGATCGTCATCACCGCAACGAAGCGGGAACAGACCCTGCAGGAAGCACCGGTCGCAGTCACCGTGACCAGCGCCGAGACCATTGAGCAGGCCCAGATCAACGACATCGCCGACCTGCAGAGCATCGTCCCGTCCCTGCGGGTGACC
>JAUMBX010000032.1:0-2560 GCA_032119515.1 Steroidobacteraceae bacterium
CCCGAAAGTCATGGGCCACAGCGAACCGGTGCGAGCCCAGTTCATGAGGTTGTCGACGTTGGTCACCAGGAATCCGCGACCCTGGATCGCGGGTGCCTCTTCGGTCAGTCCCACTCGAGCGCACCCCTCTTCCACTCGTATATGAAACCCACCACCAGCACGCCCAGAAACACCGCCATGGATAACAGACCGAAGCCACCGATCACGTCCAGCGAGACCGCCCAGGGAAACAGGAAGGCGATTTCCAGGTCGAAAATGATGAACAGGATCGCGACCAGGTAGTAGCGCACGTCGAACTTCATGCGGCTGTCCTCGAAAGCCTCGAAGCCGCACTCGTAGGCTGAGAGTTTTTCGGGATCTGGCCTGCGCGGACCGAGCAGGAATCCAAGGGTCATCAGAACGATGCCGAAGCCGCCCGCTACTGCAGCAAAAATCAGGATCGGCAGATAGTTTTCAAGCATGTTGGCGCAACCGACGAGCAGACCCTATTCAACCCTCGCATTGTACCTATCGGGCACGCTGGAGGCCAAGCCGCTTGAAGCTTTTCGAGCTGGGCGCCATGACTGAAAAAAGTCCCGCTGACGCGGGACGCTGATGTTCAAGTTGGTGCCGACGGTCGGACTCGAACCGACACGGGAAACCCCACTAACCCCTCAAGCTAGCGCGTCTACCAATTCCGCCACGTCGGCACCGGAAACCTTGATTCAGTTCTCTCCACTCGACTCAGTCACCGGCGCGCTGTCCAGTACAGGCACGTCGCCCATGGGCGCAGGCGGTGACGGCTGCTCCGGCAAGCTGTCGAGCAGACTGCTCTCCGGCTCAGCCGCAGGCCTGCCGGCTACGTAGGTCAGGGCAATGCTGGTGACGAAAAACAACGTCGCCAGCACGGCAGTGGCCTTGGAGAAAAAAGTGGCCGCACCCCTGGCGCCAAAAACGGTACCGGAGGCGCCTGCCCCGAACCCGGCCCCGGCATCGGCCCCCTTGCCACGCTGGATCAGCACCAGCGTGACGATGGCCGCACAGAGCAGCAGATGGGCGGCGATCAAAAATGATTGCAACATATCTTATGCAAACCCCGTTCGTATCACGCCTGCGCGGCAGCCTCGCAAATCCTGCAAAAGTCGGCAGCCACCAGTGAAGCCCCACCCACCAGCCCGCCGTCTACGTCGGGCATGGCGAACAACTCGCCTGCGTTGGCACCCTTCACGCTCCCCCCGTACAAGATCCGGAGGAAGCCGCCTATTGTAGCATCCTTGGCCGCCATCCTTCCACGCAGGTAGGCATGGACCTCCTGCGCCTGCAGGGGGGTAGCGGTCTGGCCGGTCCCGATCGCCCACACCGGCTCATAAGCCAGCAGGGCATGGGCGAACGCAGGGGGACCGGCCACCTCGATCACGGCCTCGAGCTGGCGGCCCACTACGGCCTCCGTGTGCCCGGCCTCCCTTTCCTCGAGGGTTTCCCCCACGCAGAGGATGGGCACCAGTCCCTCTCGCTGGGCCGCCACGAACTTGCGCGCCACCAGCTTGTCGTCCTCTCCGTAGTGCATGCGACGCTCGGAATGGCCCACGATGACGTGGCTGCAGCCAACGTCGCGCAGCATCGCCGCCGAGACCTCGCCCGTGTGGGCTCCCACGGCCTCGGCGCAGGTGTCCTGGGCGCCAAGCAGGATCCCGGCATCCCGCAACTGCCTGGAAAGCTCCCAGAGATAGACGAACGGCGGGCAGACCAGCACCTCGACGTCCTCGGAGGCGGGACCCGAATCAGTCAACGCCGCCACCAAGGCAGAGTTGTCCACCCTGCTCCCATGCATCTTCCAGTTGCCAGCCACCATCTTCCTACGCCTCACACAGCCTCCCTGGACGCCAACTCCACCGCCTCCGCGATGGCCTGGGCGAGTCTCTTTACCTGGTCGGCATCTTCACCTTCGACCATGACGCGAACCACCGGCTCCGTCCCGGAATTACGCAAAAGCACCCGGCCGCGGCCCCCGAGATGCTGCTCCACCTCGGCCACCCTGGCCGCGACCCGCGGGTGAGAGCCGGAGTCGAAGGACCTGATCACCCGGACATTGACCAAAGTCTGGGGAAGACGCCGGAGTCCGGCGGTCAGTTCCGCCAGGCGACGGCCGGTCTGCTTCATGACGGCCAGCACCTGCAGGGCGGCAATCAATCCATCGCCCGTGGTGGTCTTGTCCAGGCACAGCAGGTGACCGGAGGTTTCGCCACCGAGCGTGCCGCCCAGGTCATTAAGCAGCTGCAGGACGTAGCGGTCCCCTACGGCAGCCCGATGAAAGGCAATTCCCAGCTCCCCGAGGGCTATCTCGAGGCCCATGTTGCTCATCATGGTGCCGACCACCGGCCCCTTCAGCAGGCCCGCGCCCTGCTGATGGGCCGCCAGCAGGTACAGCAACTGGTCGCCGTCCACTGTTCTGCCCAGATGGTCGACCATCACCAGTCGGTCGCCGTCGCCATCGAGCGCCACACCGAGGTCCGCGCGGACGCCGGTGACCGTAAGCTTGAGCAGGCTCGGGTCCGTCGAGCCGCAACCATCGTTGATGTTG
>JAUMBX010000033.1:0-5091 GCA_032119515.1 Steroidobacteraceae bacterium
ACGGCCGCAATCCTGTCCAGTCGCTGGCCGCTGGCCGAGAGTTCCTGGGTCTGGGCGACGGCCTGGGCACAGGCCAGCCAGGCAGTACCGGCCACCAGTAGCCGGGCGAGAGAGTGGGTGTTCATGCCAGGTTGCCTCTTTACGGCTCTAGTCCGATGCGGCGGGAGTATCCCCGAATCCCCCGGCCCGGGAAAGCCTCGCCCCCCGATCCGACCGAGGACAGTCCCTTGAGTTCCAGCTGGATCGAGATGCTGGTGTCCTGCTCACCGGTGCGGTTGGACACGTAACGGCCACCGAACACCCGGAGTTTCCAGCAACAGGCCTCGTATTCGAGCCCGGCAAAGGTATCGATGGACTGCTCTTCGCGGGCCGAGTACACGTTGCGGGCAAACAGGTTCCAGTTGCCTGCCACCTGCCAGCGGGTGGAAAACTCCCATTGCTCGACCTCACCCGCCCGGTAGCGATAGCCCAGATTGACCAGCGTGGCAGGGCCGGGCCGGTACTGGACGAAGGCGCGGGTCAGGACCGAGGTCGCGGCCTCCGGGTCCCACTGCAGGCCGAGGTCCACGCTCCACTGGCGATAGGCGGACACCGAGATCTCGGCAACCAGGTCCGAGCTGCGATCCCCCCCGGGGCCCTCATTCGGTAGCGCCACCCGCGGCGTCTCGAAGTTGAACTCCTGGCCCAGGGTGGCCGACAGCAGCTGCCTGCCCGAACCGGTGTCCAGCAGGCGACTGGTCAGTCCAATGGCCAGCCGGTGCACGTCGGCGATCCGGTCGCCCCCTACGAACCTGCGCGGGTTGAACAGCCGGTAACGGTCGAAGGTCGGCAGGGCCGTGTCGAAGACGGGCAGCTCGCCCTGCTCGCGGAATGGCGTCCAGACGTAGAGCAGCTGCGGCTCGAGCGTCTGCAGCATGCCGCGATCGTCGAGCCGGCGGTCCAGGATCAGTCCACTGTCCAGCGTAAAGGAGGGCGCGCCGACGGCGGGCGAGTCGTCTGCTCCGGGCAGCGTCTCTTCCAGGGCATAGGCGAGCTGCCGGTAGCCGATGGCAGGTTCCAGATAGGCACCAGGCCGGCGCAGTGGCCAAGACAGGCGTGGCTCGACATCGAGCCGCGCCCCGCGCACCCCGACGTCGCGCTCGAACCAGGCCGCCTCGGCGGCCAGGCCCAGCTGAAGGCCGTTCGGCAGGGCCCAGCCGCCCGTCAGGCCGAGCTGGGGCAACCGTGAGTAAGGCCTCTGCTCTGGCTCGAGGAACTGGTCGATGGTCTGGAAGTTCTGTACCGCTGCCACGCCGCGCCAGCCATCGCCCAGCACTTCCCAGGCCAGCCGCCGCTCGAGATGCGTGATGCTGGTGCCTTCCGGGCCCTTGGCGAAGTCCTCGAAGTATTGCCGGTCGCTGGCCTGTTCCAGGTGCGCAACCAAGCGCCCGAACGACCCCAGGCGGGTCTCGTGGGTGAGCTTTGCGTAGCCCCGGTCGTCGTCGTAGCGCCGGTCGCCGGGCAGGAAACGTCCCTGCAACCGCCCGCTGCTGGAGGGCAAGAGGTAACGGAAGCTGCCGTCGAGCGCCAAGCCGCGGTTGGTGAACAGGATGGGTTCCAGCGTCGCGTCGTAATTGGGAGCCAGGTTCAGGTAATACGGTGCGCTGAATTCGACCCCGTTACTCGAGGAAGTGCCGACGGTGGGGAACAGGAAACCCGTCTTGCGACTCGACCCGGCAGGGAAGGACAGCCACGGCGTATACAGCAGCGGCAGTCCCAGGAAATCCAGCCGGACCTCACGCGCCGTGCCCTGCTCCCGGTCACGGTCGATGCTGATCTCGCCGGCGCGCAGCAGCCAGTCGTCGTTGCCGATCGGGCAGGTGGTGAAGCGGACCCGGCGCAACTCCAGGTCACCGTCGGTGCTCACCCCGAGTTCGCGCGCCTCCCCTCGTGCGGGACGCCCGGGCAGCTCGAATTCGGTGCGCTCGAAGCGGCTGCCCTCGGTGTCGCTCCAGGTGCCGGACTCGGCATACACCCGCAGGTCCGCGTCACGGTACTCGACCTTGCCGTCCACCTTGAACGCCCGCCTGGCCTTGTTGTAGGTCGCGTTCTCGGCAGACAGCGTCCGGCTGCCCTGACGCACCTCGACGTGCCCGAGCAGGCTGGCATTGCCCTCGGCGTCCACCACGGCGCCATCACTGGTGATCTCCAGCGGGAGGTCGCCGTCCCTGGTTTCGACCGCTGCGGCTGCCGGCGGGGTCACCTCGCGGAGGGGCCCACACGCCTGGTCTGCAGCTGCGGCCGACCCGACAGCCAGGGCGGCCAGGGCGCAGCACAGCGCTCGGCGGGCAGAGAAGCTTGGCACGCAGGTTCCAGGGGTGATCACGCCAGCAGTTTATAATGTCGCCGCCGCCAAGTCCCCTCAGCAGGCAAGGCCGAGATGGCAACAGATCCCCGACTTGCAGAGCTCGCCGCCTGGCTCAGCGCGACGCTGGGCCCGGGCCCGCACGCGCTGCGACCCGCCTCCGTCGATGCGAGCTTCCGGCGCTATTTCCGCCTCGTTCACGACGGGCAGAGCATGGTGGTCATGGACGCGCCGCCGCCGCGTGAGTCGCTGGCGCCGTTCCTCCGGGTGGCCCTGCTGCTCTGCGAGGCCGGCCTGAAGCCGCCGATCATCCTGGCCAGCGACCTGGGCCGCGGCTTCGCCCTCCTGGAAGACCTGGGTGAGGCGCACTACCTGCAGCGCCTGCAGGAGGGCACCGATCCGGACCTGCTTTACCGACCGGCGATCGCCGCGCTGGTCAGGATGCAGGCTGGCATCGACGGCGGGCGGGCCGGCCTGGCACCCTATTCGCAGGCCCTGCTGGCGACCGAGTTGGGGCTGTTCGAGGAGTGGTTCCTGACGCGCCATCTCGGACTCGAGCTGACCCAGGCGGAGCAGTCCGTCCTGGCCTCGACCCGGGCGCTGCTGCTCGGGGTGGCAGCGAACCAGCGGCAGGTGTTCGTCCATCGCGACTACCATTCGCGCAACCTGATGCCGACGGTCGAGCAGCCGGCGATCATCGACTTCCAGGACGCAGTCGTCGGCCCGCAAGCTTATGACCTGGTCTCGCTGCTCAAGGATTGCTACGTGCGCTGGCCTCGCGAGCGCGTGCTCGGCTGGGTCGACCATTACCTGGAACTGGCCCGCGCCGAGGGCCTGGAGCCAGCGGCGGGTCGCGAAGCCTTCCTTCGCGACTTCGACCTGACCGGCCTGCAGCGTCACCTCAAGGTCCTCGGTATCTTTGCCCGCCTGTGGCACCGCGACGGCAAGCCGGGCTATCTGCAGGACCTGCCGCGGGTGCTGGACTATGCGGTCGAGGCGGCAGCCGCCGAGCCGTCCCTGCAGGGCTGCCATGCCTTTCTCGTCCAGCGCGTGCTGCCCGCCTTCGCCGCGGCATCGAGAGCGGCTCCGGGCCCGGAATCGTGAGCAGCCTCGTGCCGCGCCGGGCGATGATCCTGGCTGCCGGCCGCGGCGAGCGGCTCAGGCCGCTGACCGATACCTGTCCGAAGCCGCTTTTGCAGGTGGCCGGGCGGCCCCTGATCGAGTATCACCTGGAGGCCCTGGCGGGGGCGGGCGTCCGGGAGGTGGTGATCAACCTCTCCTGGCTGGGCGGGCAGATCCGGGACGCGCTGGGTGCCGGTGAGCGCTTCGGCCTGACCATCCGCTACAGCGACGAGGGCCCCGTGGCGCTCGAGACGGGTGGAGGTATCTTCCACGCCCTGCAGCTGCTGGGCGAGGAGCCCTTCCTGGTGGTCAATGGCGACATCCACACCGACTTTCGCCATGTGGACCTGCAGCTGCGGGTCGGTGAACTGGCCCGGCTGGTGCTGGTCCCCAACCCGCCCCATCACCCCTCCGGAGACTTCTCCCTGGAAGCCGGCCGGATCGTCGGGGCGGGCGCGCCGCGCCACACCTATTCGGGCATCGGCCTCTATACCGCTGCCCTGTTCGCCGGCTGCAGCCCGGGCCGTTTCCCGCTGAAACCGCTGCTCGACCGGGCCATCGCCGAGGGCAGGCTGGGTGGCGTGCTGCATGCGGGGCACTGGACCGACGTCGGGACGGTCGAACGGATGGCCGCACTCGAGGCGGCACTGACCCGGGGATCCCGCTAGAATTCACCCATGGATTCCACCGACAACCCGCCTTCATCGGCCCCCGCGCGGCTGCCCGAGAGCGGCAGCAAGTACCGCACCAGCCAGGGTTTCACCGCCATCAAGGATGGGGTCAAGGCGCGGGTGGTGGAGGTGCCGCTGCAGCAGGTGGCCAAGCCGCGCTGGCTGCGTGCGGGCATGCCTGCCGGCGCCGGCTTCGAGGAGGTGAAGGCGGTGGTTCGCCAGCATCGCCTGGCGACGGTCTGCGAGGAGGCCCGCTGTCCGAACATCGGCGAGTGCTGGAATGCCGGCACCGCCACCATCATGCTGATGGGTGCCGTGTGCACCCGCGCCTGTCGGTTCTGCTCGGTCGACACGGGCAACCCGCGCGGCTGGCTTGATGCCGAGGAGCCGATGAATACCGCCCGCTCGGTGGAGTTGATGGGCCTGCGCTACGTGGTGTTGACCTCGGTCAATCGCGACGACCTTGCCGATGGTGGGGCCGGGCATTTTGCGGCCACGGTCCGGGCCATCAAGGCACGTTGCCCCGAGACTGCGGTCGAGGCGCTGGTCCCTGATTTCCAGGGCGTGCTCGGAGACGTCGAGACCGTGGTCGACTCGGGCCTCGAAGTGTTCGCCCAGAACCTGGAGACGGTCGAGCGTCTCACCCATCCGGTGCGCGACCCGCGCGCCGGTTATGCGCGCACGCTGGAGGTGCTGGCGCATGCCAAGCGGCATCGGCCCGAGGTGCTGGTGAAGTCCAGCCTGATGCTTGGCCTCGGTGAGACGGACGGGGAGGTCCTGCAGGCCATGGACGACCTGCGTGCGGCAGGCGTGGACCTGCTGACGCTGGGCCAGTACCTGCGGCCTACCCGCCATCACCTCGAGGTGCAGCGTTTCGTCACGCCCGAGGAATTTGCCTCGCTGCGGAGGATCGCGCTGGAGAAGGGTTTCGTCGAATGCGTGGCGGGCCCGCTG
>JAUMBX010000034.1:0-7967 GCA_032119515.1 Steroidobacteraceae bacterium
ACCTCAAGAAACACTTTCCGGTCCGCGGCGGCTTGCTCAGGCGCGTGGTGGCCCAGGTCCGTGCCGTCGACGGCGTCAGCTTCACCCTCAAGGCGGGCAGGACACTCGGCCTGGTGGGCGAATCGGGTTGCGGCAAGTCCACCCTGGGGCGGGCCATCCTGCAGCTGCAGCGCCCCACCTCGGGAGAGGTACTGCTCGACGGCACCGAGCTCACGACGCTGGACGGCAGCCGCCTGCACACGATGCGGCGGTCCATGCAGATCATCTTTCAGGATCCGTATGCCTCGCTGAGCCCGCGCAGGACCGTGGCCCAGACCATTCGCGAACCCCTCGAGGTGCATGGCATCGGTACCCCGGCAGAGCGGGAGAGGCGAGTCGAGGAATTGCTCGGCGTGGTGGGCATGCGGACTGCAGTGATGGATCGCTATCCGCACGAGTTCTCCGGCGGCCAGCGGCAGCGCATCGGCATCGCCCGCGCGCTGGCCCTGGACCCGAAGCTCATCGTCGCCGACGAGCCGGTCTCGGCGCTCGACGTCTCGGTGCGCGCGCAGGTGCTCAACCTGCTCGGCGACCTGAAGAGCCAGTTCGGCGTCTCCTTCCTGTTCATCTCCCACGACCTGTCGGTGGTCGAGCACGTCAGCGACCGGGTGGGCGTGATGTACCTCGGCCGCATCGTGGAAATGGCGCCGGCGCATGAACTGTATCTTCAGCCAAGGCACCCCTACACCGAGGCACTGCTCTCCGCGGTGCCGGTACCGGATCCCACCCGCAAGGCCCGGCGTATCGTACTGGGCGGCGACGTACCCTCCCCCATGAATCCACCGCCGGGCTGTCCGTTCCACCTGCGCTGCCCGAAGGTGATGGAGATCTGTCGTTCGGTGGTACCGCCTGTGATCGAGGTGGGGTCTGCCGAGGCAAGCCACCAGGTAGCCTGCCACCTGCACACCTGACGCCTCAGGCCTTCACGCCCCGAAAACCCCTGGCCACGAAATACACCTCGCGGGAACGCGAGCGTGAGGATTCCGGCTTGCGGATGGACACCTTCTCGAAGCCCTGGCGCAGCTGCTTCAGGTACTCGTCGGAACCCGCGCCCTGGAACAGCTTGCCCACGAACTGCCCACCGGGCTTGAGGACCCTGCCGGCGAGGTCGAGGGCCAGTTCGAGCAGGTAGATGGAGGCGGCCTGGTCGGCCGGCGCCACGCCGCTGAGGTTGGGCGACATGTCCGACAGCAGCAGGTCGGCACGGGCGCCGCCGAGGGCATCGAGCACCTGCTGCAGCACAGCTTCCTCCCGGAAATCGCCCTGGATGAACTCGACTCCGCGGATCGCATCCATCGGCAGGATGTCGGTCGCCACCACCCGACCCGTCTCGCCCACGGCCGCGACCGCCACCTGCGACCAGCCACCGGGGGCAGCGCCAAGGTCGACCACGGTCATGCCGGGACGGAGCAGCCGGTCACGCTGGTCGAGCTCGAGCAACTTGTAGGCGGAACGCGCACGGTATCCATCACGCTGGGCGCGCTTCACGTAGGGATCGCTGACGTGTTCCTGCAGCCAGCGGCTGCTGCTCTTGGACCTGGCCATGGACCCACCGCCTCGTTCAGGGGCTACACTAGGCATAGTGTAGGCCTCTGCCGGAGACACCGGCCAGGAACCGACCATGATCCGCATCACCGGGCTCGTGCTGCCCCTCGACCATCCGCCGCAGGCCCTGCGCGAAGCCATCGTGCACAGGCTGGGCATTGCCGATGCCGACCTGCTGTCCCATACCGTCTTCAAGCGCAGCCACGATGCGCGCCAGCGGGAGCGGATTCACCTGGTCTACATCGTGGACCTGGAGGTCCGCGACGAGGCAGGCCTCCTCCAGCGCCTGGGGCACGACCGGGAGGTTGCCCCGGCGCCCGACACCCGCTATCGGTTCGTCGCCCAGGCTCCCAGCCCCCTGCCGGAACGTCCGCTGGTCGTGGGCTTCGGCCCTTGCGGGCTGTTTGCGGCGCTGGTACTCGCGCAGATGGGCTTCCGGCCCATCGTGCTGGAGCGTGGACGCGACGTGCGCCGGCGGACTCGTGACACCTGGGGCCTGTGGCGCAAGCACACCCTGCTGCCCGAATCCAACGTGCAGTTCGGCGAGGGCGGCGCCGGACTGTTCTCCGACGGCAAGCTCTACAGCCAGGTGCGCGACCCGAAGTTCTACGGCCGCAAGGTGCTCGAGGAGTTCGTGCGCGCAGGTGCCCCGCCGGAGATCCTCTACGTCAACCGTCCGCACATCGGCACCTTCCGGCTCACCGGCGTGGTTACCGCCATGCGCAAGCAGATCCTCGAGCTCGGCGGCGAGGTGCGCTTCGAGAGCAAGGTGGTCGACCTTCTGCTGGAGCGCGGCAACCTGCGCGGTGTGGTGCTGGAGAATGGCGAGGAGCTCGCCTCCCGCCACGTGGTACTGGCAGTTGGCCACAGCGCCCGTGACAGCTTCCGCATGCTGCACCGACAGGGAGTGTTCATCGAACCCAAGCCCTTCGCGCTCGGCTTTCGCATCGAGCATCCGCAGTCGATGATCGACCGGGCCCGCTTCGGGCGCCATGCCGGCCATCCGGCACTGGGCGCTGCCGATTACAAGCTGGTGCACCATGCACGCAACGGGCGCGCGGTCTACAGCTTCTGCATGTGCCCAGGAGGTACGGTGGTCGCCGCCACCTCCGAGACCGGTCGCGTGGTCACCAACGGCATGAGCCAGTACTCGCGCAACGAGCGCAACGCCAACGCCGGCATGGTGGTCGGAATCTCACCTGAAAAAGACTTTCCCGATGGCCCGCTGGCCGGTATTGCCCTGCAGGAGCAGCTTGAATCGCTGGCCTTCGAACTGGGCGGGGGCGACTACTGCGCACCGGGGCAGCTGGTAGGCGATTTCCTGCAGGACCGACCGTCCACAGCCTTCGGCGAGGTGTTGCCCTCCTATCAGCCGGGCGTGCGCCTCGGCAACCTGTCCTCCCTGCTCTCGGCCGATGCCATCGAGGCCATGCGCGAGGCCCTGCCCGCCTTCGGCCGCAAGATCCGAGGTTTTGATCGCGAGGATGCGGTACTCACGGGCATCGAGTCGCGCACCTCCTCGCCGGTGCGCATCGCCCGCGATCCAGGGAGTCTGCAAAGCCTGAACCTGAAGGGACTGTTCCCCGGCGGGGAGGGCGCCGGTTACGCCGGCGGCATCCTCTCGGCCGGCATCGACGGCATCCTGCTGGCGGAGGCCGTCGCCCGCTCCATGACGCTGGGCGAGTGCGCCGCATGACGCTCGACGAGGTTCGCAAGCTGCAGCAGCGCAAGCACCGAGAGGCCACCGGCCGGTACCTGGTGGAGGGCGAGCACCTGGTGCTGGAACTGGAAAAGGCCTGCCACACCCGGCCGGAGCTGCTGGGATCACGGCTGTTCGTCAGTGAGCGCCGAGCCGGTTGGCGCTCTGCGCTGGAAACCCAGGTGATCAGCGCCTCGCAGATGGCGCGTATCTCCGATACCCGCGAGCCACAGGGCCTGGTAGCGGTGGTGCCCATGCTGCCGCCTGCCCCTCCGGTGGCAGGCGAGCGCGCCGTCTACCTGCACGAGGTGCAGGATCCCGGCAACCTCGGGACCCTCCTGCGCACCCTGGCCTGGTTCGGCGGCTTTCGCTGCCTGCTGGGCCCAGGCAGCGTCGATCCCTACAACCCCAAGGCGGTACGCGCGAGCATGGGAGCGATCTTCCACCTGCCGGTGGAGACCGGCATCAGCCTCGAGTCACTGGGTGGACGCTATCGACGGATCGGCTGCCTCGGGCTGGAGGGCGAGGCCATCACCTCGGACGCCTTCGCCGACCGCGACTGCCTGCTGTTTGGCGGCGAGGCTCGTGGCCTGCCGGCACAATGGTCATCGCTGCCCGATGCCCGAGCCTTCAGCATCGACGGCTGCGGTGCCATCGAGTCACTCAACGTCGCCAGCGCAGCGGCGATGTGCGTCTGGGAGCTGCAGCGCAAGGCCCCGTAAAAATAATCCTGCACCGCATCCTGCGCGCCTGTATCATGCGCAGCATCAAATCAGGGTCGCGCGGTCAGCGCCCCCTTTGCCTCGAAGACCGCCCATCCGGCCGGCTCGAAAAGCTAAACCCGCTCGCTACTGACCGCCTTGGGCAAGGTGCCCCCGCAGCGAGCTTATCGAAGGATATTACTGAATGAATTTTTCCGACCTCGGGCTCGATCCCGAGTTGCTGCGCGCCGTGGCCGACAAGGGCTACGACACGCCCACCCCGATCCAGCAGCAGGCCATCCCCGCCGTGCTCGCCGGCCGTGACGTGCTGGCTGGTGCCCAGACCGGCACCGGCAAGACGGCAGGCTTCGTGCTGCCGCTGCTGCAGAAGCTCGGCCAACGCAAGGGCCATGCACCACGTGTGCTGGTACTCACGCCCACCCGCGAGTTGGCTGCGCAGATTGCCCAGAGCGCCCGCGACTACGGCAAGTACAAGCAGCTGCGCACGCTCGTGATCTTCGGCGGCGTAGGCGAGAACCCGCAGATCCAGGCGTTACGAAACGGCTGCGACCTGCTCATCGCCACACCCGGACGCCTGCTGGACCTCGCCAACCGCGGGCTGGCCGATCTTTCCCAGGTCTCGCACTTCGTGCTCGACGAGGCCGACCGCATGCTGGACATGGGCTTCATCCACGACATCAAGCGGGTGATGAAGCTGCTGCCCCAGGCCCGGCAGAACCTGCTGTTCTCGGCCACCTACAACGACGACATCCGCCACCTGGCCACTCGCCTGCTGGTGAATCCGGTGAGCATCGACGTCGCGCCACGTAACAGCACGGCGGAGAGGGTGGAACAAGTCGCTTTCCGCGTGCCCAAGGACCACAAGCGTCACCTGCTGGTGCACCTGTTTGGTCACGGGGCCACCGACGAAGGCCAGTGGTTCCAGGCCCTGGTCTTCACCCGCACCAAGCACGGGGCCAACAAGCTGGCCCAGCAACTCGAAGGCGCCGGCATCCGCGCCGCCGCCATCCATGGCAACAAGAGCCAATCGGCGCGGGTGAAGGCACTGGCCGACTTCAAGGCCGGCAAGGTGGCCGCACTGGTGGCCACCGAGGTCGCTTCGCGCGGCCTCGACATCAAGGAACTGCCCATGGTGGTGAATTACGAGCTGCCGAACGTACCGGAGGACTACGTCCACCGTATCGGTCGCACGGCACGGGCTGGCGCCACTGGACGGGCCGTCTCGCTGGTGGCCCCGGACGAAACCTCGCTGCTGCGCGACATCGAAAAAACCATGCGACAGGCAGTGCCGTTCAGGGACCTGCCGCAGTTCGTGGTACCTCCATCCGGCACTCCTGCCAGCCAGTCGGCGCCTGCGCAGGCACCGAGGCACCAGGCAGCCTCCCCTCCCCGCAGGGAGCAGTTCAGTTCCGGACGGCCAACCCGAACCGGCGGGCGAGCATACGGTCCACGACGCGGCGCGGCAGGAGGCCGGGCAAGGTCCACATGAGGAAGCGGTTGCGCAGGATGGGATAGCGAGTCCGGGGGCGCACAGCCTCCAGGATGCGCAGCACCAGCCGGCCGACATCCTCCGCAGGCAGGCCCGCGGCACCAAAGGCCTGCATGCGCGAGCGCATGCCCTTCAACTGATCGAGATAGCCCGTGTGGGCGTATTGCTCGGCATTGATGTCGTCGGCCTTGGCCCAGATCGGGGTCTGGATGGAGCCGGGTCCCACGATCACCACGTCGATGCCATAGGGCATCAGTTCGCGGCGCAGCGACTCCGAGAGCGCCTCGAGGGCGTGCTTGGACATGGCATAGGGGCTCATGAAGGGCGCGGCGATGCGGCCGGACACGGAGCTCACGTTGATGACGCGCCCGGGCTTGCCCTGCCAGCGCGGATCCATGCCCATCATGGGCAGGAAGGCCTGCAGGACCTGGATCTGGCCGATCACGTTGACCTCGAGCTGGTGGCGCACCTCCTCCAGCGGGATGTGGGCGACCGGTCCTGCCACCGCGATGCCGGCATTGTTGACCAGGCCCCCCAGCGTCCGGCCCTGCAGGGTCTCGCCCACCACCCCGGCCGCCGCGGCGATTGCCGCCGAATCGGTCACGTCGAACACCAGCGGCGTGAAGCCCTCGCCGAGCACGGCCGCCGCCGCCTCGGCGTCGGCCTGGCGGCGTACGCTGCCAAAGACCCGCCAGCCGGCGCCCAGGAGCGCCTCGGTACAGGCCCGTCCGATGCCGGTGGAGACCCCGGTGATCAGGGCAGCGGGGCGTTGATCATGCGAGGAGTTCATGCCTGGCTCCGATAAGCGAGAGGCCGCAACGGTATCATGTCGTCATGGAAAGGCGGGCCATCCGGAGTTTCGTGCAGCGGGCGGGCAGGATCACCGACGGCCAGCGTCGCGCCCTGACCGACTTGTGGCCGCGCTACGGCATCGATCCGGGGGAAGAACCGATCGACCTGGAGGCCAGCTTCGGGCGCCGTGCGCCGGTGACCCTGGAGATCGGCTTCGGCGACGGCGAGTCCACGGTGGCATTGGCCGCCCAGTACCCTGAGCGCAACGTCCTGGGCATCGAGGTACACCCACCGGGAGTGGGCCACTGCCTGCTACTGGCCGAGCGCAGCGGCGTGCACAACCTCCGCGTGGTGAGCCAGGATGCGGTAGAGGTGCTGCAGCGGCGACTGCCGGATGCCTCGCTCGACGAAGTGCTGCTCTATTTTCCCGATCCCTGGCCGAAGAAGCGCCATCACAAGCGCCGCATCCTGCAACCCGACTTCGTCGCCCTGCTCGCCCGCAAGCTCTCACCCGGAGGCATCTTCCGGCTCGCCACCGACTGGGCGCCCTATGCCGAGCACATGCTGGAAGTGATGTCAGCCTCCGCCGACTTCAAGAACCTCTCCCCCACGGGAGACTGGGTAGAACGCGCCGCCAGTCGGCCGGTCACCCGCTTCGAGCGGCGGGGCGATCGCCTGGGCCACGTCGTGCGCGACCTGGCGTTCAGGCGGTCAATCACCCGAGATCTTCGAGCAGGGACTCAACCCGCCTAGTTGCCTCCGCCCCGAATCCCGCTGCGATTCGGCGAATCAGTGCCCTGTCGAGGCCCGCTGGATCGATCTCGACGACAGCACGAGCGTCGGCCAAGTCCACTGGCCCGCCTGCATGCGCCTTCATGGCGATGAAATCCTCTCGGCCAATCACCGTCAGGGGGAAGCCTGCGAGGCTCACCACGCCCACCCGATCCATGGCACCCACATCGAGCCCTCGCAGCCCGATCAGCAGATCCACCCGGTTGGCAAACGGATCGGTGACTGCGAGCAAGGCAGGAATCGGATCTTCCATGTCGCCGACTCGCAGTTCTGCGGCGTAACCCTTGTCAATAAACTCCCGCTGCAGCTCCCGAGCCACCGCGAGCTGCGTGCCGACGAGCGCATCGGCATCGAGGCTTGCACGCACGACACCGTGGACGGCTGCCGCCATGGCGCCTATCACCGCGTAGGGAATGCCGCGCGTTGCCAACACTTCGGCCACGTCGACCATCAAGAGCGCCGATTGGCCTGCGGCGTCAGTACGCATCAGGTTTGTGCTGCTTCGGGATTGGCCACTTGGCGCTCCGGCCGGCCATGCGGAGCTGTGCGATGAGCTGGCAGTGGCGCGCGTAAGCGGCGAGCCGCTCCTCCGGCGTCATGCGACGCAGGTCTTCGAGCAGTCCGTGGCGCGCCTGGTTTGCCAGTTTTGACTTCATGCTCGCATGGAATCCGCTGCACCCCGATGCTGTCAAGTATGGTCCTAGCCGAAGGCGCCGCGCAGCCCGTTCAGGATGAACTGCACGGCGAGAGCGGCCAGCACCACGCCGGTGAGCCGGCTGACCACATGGGCGCCCGTCACGCCCATGACCCGGTTGATGAAGGGCGTGAGCAGGAGCACCACCAGGGTAATGACCAGAACCAGGGCGATCACGCCCAGCAGGCCCAGGGT
>JAUMBX010000035.1:0-3523 GCA_032119515.1 Steroidobacteraceae bacterium
CGTAAGGTTGCAGCCCGTAAGAGGACCGGGCCATAGCCGAACTTCGAGGTCGCTGGATTCCACCCGCACCCCGAAGGCGCGCAGCATGCGTTCCGTATGATCCCGGGTCACCGCCGGCTCCCGAACCGTGGTCACGTCCTCGGCGTACAAACCCGCCAGCAGGATCGCCGACTTCACCTGGGCACTCGCCACCGGAAGTAGGTGCGAGAGACCCCGCAGCAGTCGACCACCCACTACGGTCACGGGCGGACGGCCGTCGGTCGTATGCACCAGTGCTCCCATCTCCCTCAGCGGTTTCGCCACCCGCTCCATGGGACGCTTCATCAGTGAGGCGTCGCCGTAGAGCTCCGAGGTGAATCCCTGCCCACACAAGAGGCCGGTGAACAGGCGAATGGCCGTGCCGGCATTCCCCATGTCCAGTGCGGCGGGGGGCTGTGACAGTCCCCTCAACCCGCGCCCCTCCACCACGATAGCGCCGGAACCCTGCCGCTCGATACGCACACCCATGGCTTCAAGGGCGCGCAGGGTGGCCAGGCAATCCTCGCTTTCCAGGAACCCCTCGACCCGCGTCAAACCGTTGGCAATGCCCCCGAACATGAGGCTGCGGTGAGAGACTGACTTGTCGCCGGGAACGCTGACCTTGCCCGCCACCCGACCACCGGGTTGCGTCATCCAGTGGGTCTGGACGGCACTGCTCAAAGCACGGATCTCGGGTATGAACCCAGTACCCTGCACAAGGATGCCCTCTTCTTGAGTTCCTTGATTGCAGCGGATACGGCAGGGTCCTCGACATGACCGTCGATGTCGATGAAGAACACGTAATCCCACTTGCGGCGTCGGGAGGGGCGGGATTCAATACGGGTCATGCTGATCCGGTTGTTGGCCAGCGGCTCCAGAAGGCGGTAAAGCGCACCAGGCGCATCGGTCTTGCCGGCCGACACCAGCAAGGTGGTCTTGTCGGCACCGCTGGGACTGAAGGTCTTGCGACCAAGCACCAGGAAACGCGTGGAGTTGTCGGGCCGGTCCTCGATGTCCGCCACCAGCGTGCCGAGACCGTAGACCTCGGCGGCAGCCTGCGGCCCGATGGCTGCGGTGCCCTGCTCGTCGCGGGCGCGCCTTGCTCCTTCCGCGTTACTGGCCACGGCCACTCGCTCCACTTCCGGCAAGTGCTCATCAAGCCACTCACGGCACTGGGCCAGGGACTGCTGGTGGGAGCAGATGCGCTGGATGTCCTTGAGAGAGGTCATGCGACCCATCAGGTACTGGTTGATACGCAATTCCACTTCACCGCAAATGTGCAGCGGCGAGTTCGGCAAGCGGTCCAGGGTGTGGGTAACGGTTCCCTCCGTGGAGTTCTCGATGGGCACGAGGCCGAAGTCGGCGGTGGCAGCCTCAACCTCATGGAAAACCTCCTCGATGGCCGGCAGCGCAAGGGCGCGCACCGAGTGCCCGAAATGCTTGAGCACGGCCTGCTGAGTAAAGGTGCCCTCGGGGCCGAGATAAGCCACCTTCAAGGGTTCTTGCTGGGCCAGGCAGGCAGACATGATCTCCCTGAACAGGCGAACGATCTCTTCATCCCGTAGCGGGCCCTTGTTACGCTCCAAAGCCTGCCGCAGGACCTCTGCTTCGCGCTCAGGCCGGTAAAAGTCCACCGTGTGGCCGTCTGCGTGCTTGGAAATGCCCACTTGCT
Source organism: Steroidobacteraceae bacterium (assembly GCA_032119515.1). GTDB lineage: Bacteria > Pseudomonadota > Gammaproteobacteria > Steroidobacterales > Steroidobacteraceae > SG8-30. The sequence continues at coordinate 1,691 of JAUMBX010000035.1, forward strand.
GGGCAAACCTCGCCCGCTCGTTCAGTAATCGGTGGAGCTCCGCATCGATGGTATCAATCCGGGCACGGATCTCTCCCAGTTTGATGCCAGGCGGTGCCTTGGCGGCCGCTGCGGTCGCGCCCCGTGTCTTGCGGGTCTTTTTCATGATCTCACCTCAAACCAGGCGGGCGGACAACACGCCGGGAATCGACGCAATGGAGGCCAGCACCTCCGGAGGAATCGGCGCATCGGTGTCAATCAGCGTGTAAGCAATGCCACCGCGCGACTTGTTGAGCAGGTCCGCGATATTGAGCCCTGCCTCGGCAAGTGCCGTGGAAATCTGGCCCACCATGTTGGGGACGTTGCTGTTGGCGAGCGCGAGCCGAAAAGTGCCCGTGATGCGGGGCAGGCTGGCTTCCGGAAAATTAACTGAGTGCCTGATGGAACCATGCTCCAGAAAGTCCCGCAGTGTATCCGCTGCCATGACCGCACAGTTCTCCTCAGCCTCGGCCGTTGACGCTCCCAGATGCGGAAAGGCGATGACGCCGGGATTGTCCAGGAGTGCAGCTGAGGGAAAGTCACAGACGTAGGTTCTGAGGATGCCAGTACCCAGTGCCTCGAGCACGGCCTGCTCGTCGACGATCGGCGCCCTGGAGAAATTCAGCAAGACAGCACCGGGTCGCAACATCGCCACGCGGCTGGCGTTCACCAACCCCCGCGTCGCATCGAGTAGCGGCACGTGCACCGACACCGCATCGCAACGTCCGAACAGGTCATCCAGCCCCTGCGCCTGCTCGACCGAAGCAGACAGCTGCCAGGCGCGCTGCACCGTAATCGCCGGGTCGTAACCCAGGACGCGCATACCCAGCGCATGAGCCATGTTGGCCACTTCCACACCAATTGCGCCGAGGCCTACGACACCCAAGGTCTTGCCGGGCAGTTCAAAGCCTGTGAAGCGCTTCTTGGCCCGCTCGACCGTTGCATCAAGATCCGGGTCGTCGGCTGCCAGTCCCCTGACGAACTGCATCGCCGCTTCGAGATTGCGCGCTGCCATCAGGAGACCGGCCAGCACCAACTCCTTGACTGCATTGGCGTTGGCACCGGGCGCATTGAAGACCGGGATACCTCGACCGGTCAGCAAGGAGACGGGAATGTTGTTGGTGCCGGCCCCTGCCCTAGCGACCGCGAGAACGGTATCGGGCACCTCGTAGGCGTGCATGTCTGTCGATCGAAGCAGGATGGCATGCGGATGGCCGATGTCCTCGGACACCTCGAAGCGCCCGCGAGGGAAGCGCTCGAGTCCACGCACTGAGATGTTGTTGAGGGTCAGGACACGGTAGGCCCTGCCATGCGAATCAGCCATGGCGCTGTTCGAAGTCCTGCATGAAGGAGACCAGGGCGTCCACCCCGGCCATGGGCATGGCGTTGTACAGGCTGGCCCTCATGCCGCCGACCGAGCGATGGCCTTCCAGGTTGGCCAGACCGGCCTCGTGTGACTCCTGCAGAAACTGCTTGTCGAGCCCGGAATTGGCCAGGTTAAAGGGCACGTTCATCCAGGAACGGCAATCCGGGCGTACCGGATTGGAGTAGATGCCTGATGCATCGATAAAGCCATAAAGTTTTGCCGCCTTGGCCGCATTTCGCTCGCCCATGGCTGCAAGGCCGCCCCCGGCCTCGATCCACTCGAATACCAGTCCTGCCACGTACCAGGCAAAGGTAGGCGGCGTATTCGGCATGGAACCGGCCGAGGCCATGGCGGTGTAGTCCATGATGGTGGGAGTCAGCTTGCGAGCCCGGCTCAACAGGTCTTCGCGAACGATCACCACCGTCAGGCCCGACGGCCCGATATTCTTC
>JAUMBX010000035.1:3533-12226 GCA_032119515.1 Steroidobacteraceae bacterium
ACTGCCAGGATCCGGTACGTAGGAAAACTCCACTCCGCCTATCGTCTCGTTGGGCGTGTAGTGCAGGTAGGCAACTCCACCCGGCACCTTCACGGATGCTGCATCAGGTACCGTCGTATAGCTGGAAGCCTTCTCGTCTGCCAGCACCTCTACTTCGAGATAGCGACGAGCCTCCGCAATGGCCTTGATGGACCATTGGCCAGTGTTCAGGTAGCAGGCCGTGTCACCGACGCCAGTCAGGTTCAGGGGCACGGCAGCAAACTGGGCCGTTGCGCCACCTTGCATGAACAGGACCTGGTAGCCCTCGGGGACGCCGAGCAAGCGCCTCAAGGCGTGCTCCGCCCGCTCTGCGACCTCTACAAAGTCCTTGCCGCGGTGACTGACTTCCAGAACGGACATGCCACGGCCCTGCCAGTCCGGCAGGTCGCCGCGTATTCTTTCCAGAACGCTATCGGGTAGGACGGCCGGACCGGCCGCGAAATTGTAGAGTCTGGACATGCTTTGGTTCCGGTTCGGCCCTATGACTCGCTGGCATCCGCGTCCGAGGTATCGGCGGCAACCCTCTGGACACCGACCAGCGACTCGTCCTCGCCAAGCTTCATCAGACGGACGCCCTGGGTGTTGCGGCCTTGTATGGAGACCTCGGCAATCGCCAGGCGGACGAGCGTGCCTGCCGAATTGATCAGCATGATCTCGTCCTCCATCTGAACCTGCAGCGCACCGATCATGACCCCGTTGCGCTCGCTGGTCTGCAGCGCGATGACTCCCTGGCCACCGCGCCCGTGACGGGGGAATTCGTCGGACTCGGTGAGCTTACCGTAGCCGTTGGCAGAGACCGTGAGGATGCGGCCCTCGCCCAACACGATGAGCGAGTTGACCTTGTGCCCGCCGGCCAAACGTACTCCGCGCACGCCACCCGCCTCGCGGCCCATGGCCCTGACCTCCTCCTCCGCAAACCGGATGGCCTTGCCATCAGTAGTAGTGAGCAGGATTTCGCGACTCCCGTCGGTGATCGCGACACCCACGAGCTTGTCACCATCGGCCAGATCGACCGCGATGATGCCGGTGACGCGAGGCCGCGAGAAAGCCGGCAGCGGGGTCTTCTTGACCGTGCCGGCCGCAGTGGCCATGAACACGAATTGACCCTCGGCAAAATCCCTCACCGGCAATAGAGCCGTGATTCGCTCTCCCTCGCTGAGTTGCAGCAGGTTCACGATCGGCTTGCCGCGGCTGCCGCGACTGGCCAGCGGCACCTGCCAGACCTTGAGCCAATAGCAGCGCCCATGGTTCGAGAAGCACAACAGCGCGTCATGGCTGTGCGCGACGAAAAGATTCTCCACGAAGTCCTCGTCCTTGACCGCGGTCGCCATCTTGCCGCGTCCGCCCCGGTGCTGGACGTCGTAGTCGCTTACCGGCTGGGATTTAACGTAACCCGCGTGAGACAGGGTGACCACCACGTCCTGCCGTTCGATCAGGTCCTCGATCGTGACGTCGTCCTGATCCGGCAGGATCTCCGTACGCCGCGGGTCGCCGAATTCGGTCCGAACCTCCATGAGCTCGTCGCGGATGACTTCCATGAGGCGGGAGGAGCTGGCCAGGATCCCGGACAACTCACGGATACGCGCCAGCAGTTCGGCGAACTCATTGACGATCTTGTCCTGCTCGAGGCCGGTCAGCCGATTGAGGCGCAGCTCGAGGATGGCCTGGGCCTGAACCTCAGAGAGTCGATAGCCGCCATCCTGAAGACCCCATTCGCCGCCCAACTCGGTCGGTCGGGTAGAGACCCCACCGGCCCTGTCCAGCATCGCAGGCACCACCCCGGAAGCCCAGACCCGGGCAAGTAGCGCCTGCTTGGCCTCGGCCGGGGTGGCGGAGGCCTTGATCGTAGCGATGATGTCGTCGATGTTGGCCAGCGCGACGGCAAGGCCTTCCAGCACGTGGGCACGGTCGCGGGCCTTGCGCAGTTCATAGACCGTGCGCCTGGTGACGACCTCGCGCCGGTGGCGGATGAACGCCTCGAGCATCTCCTTGAGGGACAGCAGCTTCGGCTGGCCATCCACCAGGGCCACCATGTTCATGCCGAACACGGACTCCATGGCGGTCAGCTTGAACAACTGGTTGAGGATGACCTCGGAGGTCTCGTTGCGCTTCAGCTCGATGACGACCCGCAGCCCATCCTTGTCCGATTCGTCGCGGAGTTCCGAGATGCCCTCGATGGTCTTTTCCTTGACCAGCTCGGCGATCCGCTCCAGCAGACGGGCCTTGTTGACCTGATAGGGCAGTTCGGTGACGACGATGGCCTGGCGGCCGCGCTCGTCGATGTCTTCGAAGTGGGTCCGCGCGCGCATGTACACGCGCCCCCTGCCGGTCTTATAGGCCAGGCCGATTTCTGCAGACCCATTGATGATACCGGCCGTGGGAAAGTCCGGCCCGGGAACGATCTGCATGAGTCTCGCCAGATCGATGGAAGGATCGTCGATCAGCGCAATGCAGGCATCGATGATCTCGCACAGGTTGTGCGGGGGAATGTTGGTCGCCATGCCCACCGCGATCCCCGCGGAGCCGTTGACCAGCAGGTTGGGAACCCGAGTGGGCAGGACGGAAGGTTCCCGTTCGCTTTCGTCGTAGTTCGCGACGAAGTCCACGGTTTCCTTGTCGATGTCGGCCAGCAGCTCATGGGCCAATTTCGACATGCGGATTTCGGTGTAGCGCATGGCCGCCGGCGCATCGCCGTCGACGGAACCGAAGTTACCCTGGCCGTCGACCAGCAGGTAGCGCATGGAAAAGTTCTGGGCCATGCGTACGATGGTGTCGTAGACGGCCGCATCGCCATGCGGATGATATTTACCGATGACGTCACCGACGATGCGCGCGGACTTCTTGTAGGGCTTGTTCCAGTCGTTACCGAGTTCCCGCATCGCGTGCAGCACCCGCCGATGGACAGGCTTGAGCCCATCCCTGACGTCCGGCAGTGCACGTCCGACGATCACGCTCATCGCGTAATCGAGGTAGGACTGCCGCATCTCGTCCTCGAGGCTGACGGGCAGGATTTCCTTGGCGAATTCGCTCATCTGGATTTGGTGACAGGCGCCCACTCAGGCACTGCAATCCGGTGCCACGGGCCGCCTTTTTCCCCTTTGTTGTAAGCCCGGAATTCTACCATATAGACCCGGCAGATTGATCTATTTTTCAGCAAGTTGCGCCATCCGGGATACAATGGGGCCATGTCAGCAGATGCAACTTCCGATCCGGCGGAATTAGCCAAGTTCGAGGCCATGGCCAGCCGATGGTGGGACCCGGCCGGGGAGTTTCGGCCGCTGCACGCCCTGAACCCGGTCCGGCTCGATTTCATCGAATCCAGAGCCGGTCTCAGGGGCCTGCGCGTGCTGGACGTGGGCTGCGGCGGCGGCCTCGTATCTGAGGGAATGGCCCGCCGCGGCGCCCAGGTCACCGGGATCGATCTGGCCTCCGGGCCCCTCGAGGTAGCCCGGTTGCACGCCATGGAAGCCGGTGTGTCCGTGGACTACCGCCTGATGTCCGTCACCGACCTGGCCTCCGCGGCCCCCGGCGCCTACGACCTGGTCACCTGCCTCGAGATGCTGGAGCACGTGCCTGCTCCGGCAGCCATCATGAAGTCCCTGGCCTGTCTGGTCCGGCCCGGTGGCAGCGTCATCTGCTCCACGATCAACCGCAGCCTGAAGTCCTATCTTCTGGCCGTGGTGGGCGCCGAATACCTGCTCGGCCTGCTGCCGAAGGGCACCCACGAATACGCTCGCCTGATCCGACCTTCAGAACTCTGTCGCTGGGCGCGTACGGCAGGCCTGGAGAGCCGGGAACTGGCTGGGCTCGACTACGATCCGTTCCGGCACAGAGCGAGGCTGACGTCCGACCCAGGCGTCAATTACCTGGCGTACTTCAAGCGTCCCCTATGAGCATCGACCCGAAACATTACCGGTTGGCTCCCGGCTCGTTGTCGGATCGGATCATCCTGGTGACGGGCGCTGGTGACGGCATCGGTAAGGCCTTGAGCCTGGCGCTGGCGGAGGCTGGCGCAACGGTCGGGCTGTTGGGTCGTACCCAGCGCAAGCTGGAGGTCACCTACGACGATATCGTCAAGGGCGGCGGCCCGACCCCTGCCCTGCTGCCTTTCAATCTGGAAATTGCCACCGCAGAGGCCTACGACGCCCTGTTCACGGCACTCGATGGTGAGTTTGGTCGCCTCGACGGCCTGGCTCATCTGGCTGGTATCCTCGGCACCCGCAGCCCGATCGAACACTTCGACGTACCCACCTGGTGCAAGGTGTTACACGTCAACCTCACCGCCCCGTTCATCCTGACCAAGACGCTCATGCCACTGTTGCGACGCTCCCGGCACGCGTCCGTGGTCTTCACCTCGAGTGGCGTCGGTCGGCGGGGTCGCGCGTACTGGGGCGCCTATGCGGCATCCAAGTTTGGCGTGGAAGGCCTGAACCAGGTGCTGGCCGACGAATTGCGCGACACCACGGCCATCAGGTCGAACTGCGTCAATCCCGGGGCGGTGCGTACCTACATGCGACTGCAGGCCTACCCTGCCGAGGACCGAAGCATCCTGCCTGAGCCGCGGGAGGTGCTGGGGCCATTCCTGTACCTGTTGGGGCCAGACGGGGTGGGGATCAACGGCGAGTCTTTCGACTCCCAGTAGCAGCGCGCCGACGCGGACTGCTGGAACGGTTCCCGTGACCGGCGAGGTCCTTGAGGGCGCCCATCTCGGCGCGAGAGAGCGGGCGCGACACGCCGCGAGCCATTGAACGGTCCATCTCGACGGGCCCGAGGCGGGTGCGAATCAAGCGATTGACCTCGATCTCGAAACCGGCGAGGGCTTCGCGCAACTCGCGAGGGCTCAGCCCCAGCGTCGTAAGGTTCAGCCATTTGTTGGCGCCCTCACCGGAGACCAGTTCGATGGCTTCGACCACGTCCTCCCTGCCCACCACCGTTGCCACCGCCGCTTGAATGGCCGGCGTCGCCGATTCTTCGAGCTGTCCGCGGATCCGCAAGCTGTAACCCGCAAGCAACTTGTCCTTGACGGCCATGAGGGCAGCTGCAAGTTCGCCATCGCTCAGGAACAGCTCGAGCCCACTGTCCAGCGGCCCCATGGGCAGCAGCGGGATCCATCGACCGGTGCCCGGAGTCGCCAGGCGCTCAAGAGCGCTCGATTCAGCGCGGGAGGAACCGACCGCTCGCCGAACCGGTTCTCCTGCAGGACGGTGATAGGCGAGCCCCTGAGACGCCGGGCTGTCGGCCCAGTGCAGGCGGAGGCGTCGCCCATCCAGGGTCACGAGGTCGCCCGGGCCAATCGTCTGCCCGGGCCGCGCCGGACGTGAGTTCACCTTGATACGGCCCTCGGCCACCCAGGCCTCCACCTCGCGCCGGGAGCCGAATCCCCCTGCAGCAAGCACCTTCTGGATCCGCTGACGAGTGGTCACGGAACCGGCGCTTCCTCCGGCTGACCGGGGTCGAGTTCGAGCTGCACGCCGACGTTGTCCATATCCTTCAGCTCGGCCAGGCTTGGCAGCTGGTCAAGGCTTCCCAGCCCGAAGTAATCCAGGAACTCGCGGGTGGTACCCAGCAATTCGGGCCTGCCCGGAACTTCGCGGTGGCCGACCACCCGTATCCAGCCGCGCTCGCTGAGCGTCTTGACGATATTGGGATTGACCGCCACGCCCCGCACATCCTCGATTTCCGCCCGGGTGATGGGCTGGCGGTAGGCAATGAGCGCCAGGGTCTCCAGCAATGCCCTCGAGTAGCGACCAGGCCTTTCCTGCCAGAGCCGCGACACGTGGGCAGCGAACTCCGGACGAACCTGCAGCCGCCAGCCGCTGGCCACCTCCACCAGCTCCATCGGACGTTCCTGGCAGGATTCGGCCAGTGCCGACAGTGCCGCTTCGATCGCTTTCGCGTCCGGGCGCTCGTATTCCTCGAACAGCTCCCGCAACTGATCCACGTCCAGCGGCTTGCCAGCGGCCAACAGCGCCGCCTCGACGATCTTCGAAAGTTGTGTGTGTTCCATGTCCCTTCCCGAAAACGGCAATGACTCAGTCTGTGGCCAGGCCCGGCTGCTGCCCATGTTCTTCACGATGGCACAACCGCGCATGCAGCGGCGCATAGGCCTCCGCCTGCACGACCTCGATGAGCCCCTCTTTCATCAGCTCGAGCAGCGCGATGAAGGTCACAGTAACGCCCATGCGGCCTTCCTCTGCCCTGAACAGTGAAACGAAGTCCACCAGTGATCCACCAGCGAGCACTTCCAGCACCTCGGACATCCGCTGACGCGTGGAGAGCCTCTCACGTTGAATGGAGTGGTGCTCGAACATCGCCGCACGCTGGACCACTTCACGGAAGGCCAGCAGCATTTCCTTGAGGGTGACCTCCGGCAGCAGCTTGACCACCCTGCGGTCGACCAGTTCAGCACTGGCCTGGAACACATCCCGTTCCATTCTTGGCAGGCGATCCACGTCTTCGGCAGCCCTCTTGAAGCGCTCGTATTCCTGCAGCCGTCGAACCAGCTCGGCACGCGGATCCTCTTCCTCACCGGACTCGCTCGCCGGACGCGGCAGCAGCATCCTGGACTTGATCTCGGCGAGCATCGCCGCCATCAGCAGGTACTCACCGGCCAACACCAGGTCGAGCTCCTGCATCACCAGGATGTAATCCATGTACTGGCGGGTGATTTCAGCAATGGGAATGTCCAGGACGTCGAGGTTCTGTCTGCGAATCAGGTAGAGCAGCAGGTCCAGTGGTCCCTCGAAGGCCTCCAGGAAGACTTCCAGTGCGTGGGGCGGAATGTACAAATCGCGGGGCAGGACGGTGACCGGCTCGCCCTCGACGATCGCAAAGGGCATCTCCACCTGCTCGACGACAGCCTCACCGTTGATGCTCATCAGAGGTAATCCATGCCGACGGCTTCCAAGACCTCGGACATGGTACGGCGCGCAGTATCACGCGCCTTCTCGCAGCCCTCGCGCACCACGTTCTTGACCAGGTCGGGGCTGTCCTCGAACTCACGTGCCCGTTCACGAAACGCGGTGATTTCGCCCACCACCGAGTCGATCAGCGGTTTCTTGCACTCAAGGCAGCCAATGCCCGCAGTCTTGCAACCCTCAGTCAATCTGGCACGTGTGTCCTCTGGAGTGTAGAGGCGATGCAGGTCAAACACCGGGCACTTTTCCGGGTCGCCGGGATCGGTGCGACGAACCCTGGCCGGATCGGTGGGCATGGCCTTGAGCTTGCGGGCCACCTCATCCGGATCCTCACGCATGGCGATGGTGTTGCCGTACGATTTAGACATCTTGCGACCGTCCAGGCCCGGCAACTTGGGGGTTGGCGTCAGCAAGACCTGCGGTTCGACGAGGATGGTCCTTCCGGTACCCTCGAGATGCGACAGCAGTCGCTCACGGTCAGCCAGGCCCAGTCGGGCATCGCCCTCGACCATCAACTTCGCCTTCTCGAGCGCAGCGGCATCGCCTTTTTCCTGGTACTTCTTGCGGAGGGCCTCGTACTGGCCTGCCGTGCGTGAGCCCAGCTGCTTCATCGCCCGCTGGACCTTCTGTTCCAGGTCCGGCTCACGGCCAAAGAGATGATTGAACCGGCGAGCGATTTCCCGAGTCATTTCCACATGCGCGACCTGGTCCTCTCCCACCGGAACGTACTGGGCGCGGTACAGCAGGATGTCCGCACTCTGCAGGAGGGGGTAGCCCAGGAAACCATAGGTCCCCAGATCCTTGTCGCTCAACTGCTCGATCTGGTCCTTATAGCTAGGCACCCGCTCCAGCCAGCCGAGCGGAGTGATCATGGAGAGCAGCAGGTGCAGTTCCGCGTGCTCGGGCACATGAGACTGGATGAAGATGCTGCAGGCACCCGGGTTGAGGCCGGCTGCCAGCCAGTCCTTGACCACCTCCCACACATTGCCCTCGAGATTGGCCGTGTCCTCGTAGCCCGTCGTCAGCGCGTGCCAGTCGGCAACGAAAAAGAAACATTCGTATTGGTACTGTAATTCCACCCAGTTGCGCAGTGCCCCATGGTAGTTGCCAAGGTGCAAGGCTCCAGTGGGACGCATCCCGGACAACACACGCCTGTTCTGAACGCTGTTCAACTTCCCTCCCCTAGTAGCCGCGGACGCCGACCAGGCCCAAGAGCATCGACTGGAGCCAGTCGATAGGGCCAGCGAGCACCTTGAACAGGATGCCCGTCACCACCAACCCGAGCACGATGAACAGCCCGAACGGCTCCACCCTGTCGAGCGCCCGGGAGAGCCCCCCGGCAGGCAGCAGGTTGGTGAGCACCCGCCCTCCATCCAGGGGCGGAATCGGCAGCATGTTGAACACAGCCAGCAGCAGATTAATGTAAATCCCCACCGAGGCCATGCTGCCGACCCAATCGGCGGTGGTGCCCCCACCCGCACGCAGCACCGCCGCAAGCACGAGCGCCCAGCCCAATGCCATCAGCAGGTTCGAGCCCGGCCCCGCTGCCGCTACCCAGACCATGTCTTGCCTCGGCCGCCTCAGACGCCCGGCATTGACCGGCACTGGCTTCGCCCAGCCGAACAGGAAACCGCCCAAGGCCAAGAGCAGCGCCGGCACCAGAACGGTTCCAATGGGATCGATATGTCGCAAGGGATTCAAGCTGAGACGTCCTGCCTGCTCGGCGGTTCGGTCACC
>JAUMBX010000035.1:12236-14658 GCA_032119515.1 Steroidobacteraceae bacterium
ATCGGACAGCGGTTGGGCTACGGCCTGTTCGCCCTGTCCACCGTTCTGTTCTTCTACGGGCTGATCGTCGGCTACACGCAGCCGGTCGCCACCGCCATAGTGGCCTGCCTGCTCGGCGGTTCGGTCACCGAAGAGCAGCGCTACACGGCCATGGGCTACTTCATGCAGGGTAATGGCCAGCAGGACAGGGATGGCAGCTATCGAAAATACAATAAAAAAACGCTCTAAATCCATGTAATAAGTAAGATTATTATATCTTTCCTGCCACCTGACGTGGCCAATTATAAAGGCAACTCTGGGAGTCTGTCTGTCCTACTCGAAGGCGCGACAATCGCCCTTGCCCCGTCGCAGGATCTGTGGGTACCCCTCCGCAAGGTCAACGACCGTCGTCGGCTCGATGCCGCAATGGCCCGCATCGAGCACGGCATCCACCTGCTTGCCGACCCGGTCAGCCACCTCGCTGCCCTCGGTGATTGGCAGTTCGTCGCCTGGCAGGTAGAGGGTGGTGCTGATCATGGGCCCATCCAACTCGGTCAGTAACGCCTGGACGCATGGGTGGTCGGGCAACCTGATGCCAAGCGTACGCTGTTTCGTGTTGAACACCTGTCGGGGAACCTCCCGGCCTGCCAATAGGACGAAGGTATAGGGACCGGGGGTATGGGCTCGCAGAATCCGGAACTGCTGGTTGTCGATCCGTGCGTAGCGGGACGCTTCTGCGAGGCTTCTGCAAACGAGGGTAAAAAAATGGTGCTTGTCGCACTGCCGAATGTCCCGCATGCGTTCGAGGGCGTCGCGAGAGCCGAGCGCTGCCCCAAGCGCGTAGCAGGAATCGGTGGGATAGGCGACGACACCACCGGCCCGCAACACGGCGGCCGCCTTGGCGATCGCCCTCGGCTGTGGATTTTTGGGGTGGACTTCCAGCACAACTCCCATGCGGGCAGCATAACGCCGGGCCGCCTCGCTTGCCTTGCTGTATGATTCGCGGCGCGCGGACCCCGACATGCAACTGATCATCGAATTCATCCCAGTCGTCGCGTTTTTTGTCGCCTACAAGCTGGCAGGCATTTATGTGGCGACGGCAGTCCTGATAGTCGCGGTTATCCTGCACTCTGGAGTTCAGTGGGTCCGCACCCGCACAGTCAGCAAGATGCAACTGGTCTCTGCTGCGTTGGTGCTGGTATTCGGAGGGTTGACCCTCGCCATCCAGGACAAGGCTTTCATCATGTGGAAGCCGACGATCGTCAACTGGCTGTTCGCAGTGGCCTTCCTCGCCAGCCAACACCGAATGTTCGGCGGCCGACCGATCATACGCCGTCTGATGGAAGGGGCCGACAGCGGATTACAACTGCCCGAGCGCGCATGGCAACAGTTGAACCTCGGCTGGGTGGTATTTTTCGGCGCACTAGGCGCGGCCAACCTGTACGTTTTCCGTCATTTTTCTGAATCCACCTGGGTGAACTTCAAGCTGTTCGGTCTGCTTGGGCTCACGTTCCTGTTCGTGCTTGCACAAGGGCTCTGGCTCGCATCCAACTTGCGCCAGGGTTCGGGCACAGGGCAGTGACAGAGACCGACAGGATCGCTCGAATCGAGGAACTGCTGAACGCGGAGCTCCAGCCGCAGCGGCTGGTCGTCCGCGATGACAGCGCCCTGCACGAAGGGCACGCTGGAGCACGTGGGGGCGCCGGGCATTACACGATCTGGATCGCCTCGCCTCGATTTACCGGCATCCGCCCTTTGCAAAGGCATCGTTTGGTGTATTCCGCCCTGGCCAGCCTGATGCCGGAGCAGATTCATGCCTTGTCGATTCATGCCGAACTGCCGCCGATCACCGATGTTGGAAATACCCCTAACCAAGAGGAAAACTGATGTTCAAGCAAGTTGCCTGGGTGGCCCTGTCTACCTCCCTGCTCGCTGTTTCCGGATGCGCTGAGGGCCAATCCGGGGCGAACCCTGACGCCACGACGGTCGCCACGGTCAATGGCAAGGCGGTCAGCACGGACGTCTGGAACCTTTGGCTGCAGACCCGCACCCGCGGCGCGACCGAAGAGCTGACGGCGGAAGGCAAGGACGAGTTGCTGGATGAGCTCATTCAGATGTACCTGGCTGCGGAGGACGCCGAGAAACAGGCCCTTGCTCAGGGTGAAGATCTCGCCCGCATGGAACTGATGCGCATGAGCGCGTTTGCCGATGTGGCAAGTCGCAGTTTCCTCGACGGTGAGGAGCCCACCGAGGAGGAACTGAAGGCGGAGTACGACAAGCAGGTAGCCGCCATGCCCAAGCTCGAGTACAACGCCAAGCACATTCTTGTCGATTCCGAAGTGAAGGCACGCGAATTGATCACCCGGCTCGATGCGGGCGAGCGGTTTGCAGCGCAACTCGCCGACCACGGCCTGATCGAGCGCGCCGCGCTGGTGCTTGCGGG
>JAUMBX010000036.1:0-3182 GCA_032119515.1 Steroidobacteraceae bacterium
GCCTGCCTACCTGGAACCATTCGGACTTCAACGCCATCGTGGCCGCGCTTCGCACGGCCGGGAATCGCTGCGTCGAGATTGCCCAGCGCTTTGGCGACGACATCTTCTATTCGGCCATGGATGCGATGCTGGAGCGCAACAAGCGCGCCATGCGCGAGTTGATCCGTCGTACTGTCCCCGAGACCAAGCAGTACTTCGAGGACTACGTCTGTGACGACGGCATGGGCATGGGGCCTTACAAGATCGCCTGCTCGATGTGGCGGGAAGGGGACCTGTGCATCTTCGATTTCGCCGGCACCGACCCGCAGTCGATCTCGTCGATCAACTTCCTCCTCAACGAGGAGATGTTCAAGATGTTTGCCGGCGTGTACATGATCATGGTCTTCGACCCGCAGATCCTGTTCAACGACGGTTTCTACGACCTGATGGAGGTCCGCATTCCGAAGGGAACCTTGCTCAAGCCCATGAAGCCGGCGGCGCTCTCCTGTCGCACGCATGCGCTGGGTCGGATCTTCGACGTGCTGGGCGGACTCCTTGGGCAGGGCAACCCTGCCTTCATGTGCGCAGCCGGTTTCTCGGACAGCCCACACTTCATGTATTCGGGGTATGACAAGCATGGCGAGTGGTACCAGCTGTACCAGATTACCTTCGGCGGTATCCCGGGCAAGCCTTTTGGTGATGGCCCGGACGGGCACTCCCTGTGGCCATCGTTCACCAACGTGCCCAATGAGTTCCTGGAAAGCTACTTCCCCCTGCGCATCGACACCTACGAGACCATCATCGATTCCGGTGGTGCCGGCAAGTTCAGGGGTGGCAACGGCCTGCGCATTGGCTATCGCTTCCTTGAAGACGGAGAGATTTCCATCCATGACGATCGCTGGCTGACCTATCCATGGGGTGTCAACGGCGGCGAGCCGGGCAAGCGCAGCACCAAGACGCTGGTCAGGGCGGATGGCAGCGAGGAGTTGATGCCGTCCAAGATCGACCACGTCAAGGTGTCGGCCGGTGACCTGCTGATTGCCGATACCTGGGGTGGCGGCGGCTGCGGCGATCCGTTCGAGCGCGATCCGGCGCAGGTGCTCTTCGATGTCGATGCAGGACTGGTCAGCATCGAGGGAGCGCGGCGCTATGGTGTAGTGATTGCCAACGGCGCCGTCGATACGAGGGCTACGCAGGCGCTACGCAAGCAGCTGGCGACCCAGCGTGGCAAGGCCCCGCTGTTCGATCGCGGCTTCACCGACATGGATGAGTTGAAGGCTCGCTGCAAGGCCGAAACCGGGCTGGAGGCGCCGGCCACACCGCAGTTCACCACCTGGGCCCAGGCCCGCGCGGGCAAGCTCGAGAAGCCGCCGCGCAAGTCACGCAAGGTGGCCTGAGTTGACCGAGGCCCGCGGGATGGGCGCCGACACCTACCAGAGCGTCGGGTACGGCGCCTGTGCCATCGGCTTCGGTGAGCGTCCGGCCATCCTGGTCGTGGACCTGCAGGTGGCCTTCACCGACCCCCGCTACCCACTCGGTGGGCTGCCCATGATCCATCGGGCCACCGATCAGACTGCCAGGCTGCTGGAGTTGGCCAGGCCGGCGGGCATTCCCGTGGCAGCCTGTTACACGGCCTACTGCGGGCCCAGCGACATGCCACTATGGAAGGTTCAGGCCGTCCGCGACGATTTCTACTACGGACATCCTTGCACGGCGATGGATCCCAGGGTGGACCATCCGGACAACTTCACCTACTGCAAGAATGCCCCATCCATGTTTTTCCAGACTCCGCTCATCACCTGGCTGGTGAGGAACCGGGTGGACACCCTGCTGGTCACGGGCTGCACCACCAGCGGCTGCGTCCGGGCCACCGTCGTGGACGGCTTTTCCTTTGGTTTTCGCGTGCAGGTGCTGGAAGACTGTTGCGGCGATGCGGAGGAGGGTCCACATCGCGATGCCCTGCGGGACGTCGGCCGCCGCTACGCCGACGTGATCGACCTCGAGCAGGCCTCTGCCTGGATCCGCTCGCGGAGCTAGTTGGCCTCCAGCCAGTCGAACAGCCGGTGGCAGAACCGGATCTTCTGCTCCTTGCCCGCCACGACGTGCGCCAGGTCGTCCCAGGTCTCGCCCACTGCGCCAGGGATGCCCTGCTCGATCGGCAGGGTCGTCCTCGGGCTGGTGACCACGTCCAGCGCCGCATGGATAATGAGGCTGGGACAGCGTACCTGCGCCAGACGGTCCCTCGAATGAAACCCTACGCAGGCATCGATCAGCCTGGAATGGGCCTGGTAGCGACCTTCCAGTTCCTTCCAGCCGCCCTGCGGGCCGAGCAGCCTGTCCTTGTGGGCGTTGTAGTACTCGGGCGTGAACGACAGCAGCGTTACCGCCTGCTGAAAGGCAGCAAACCCGTTGTCGCGGTGGATCCAGCGGAACATCTCCAGCTGGTCACGCAGGAAGTCATCGACTTCGCACCAGGCCCCGGTATTGAGCATGCTGCGGGCCAGGTCTGGCCGCCGGATGGCGATCTCGTGACAAATGCAGGCACCCATGCCAACCAGGCCGACCAGGTGGACCGGTCCCGTGCCGAGATGCTCCAGCAGTGCGATGGCATCCGCCGCATGCAGGGCCATGGTGGAGGGCACCGACAGGTCGTCGCCGGAGTCCCTGATCCCGCGGTAATCGAACAGGATGACCTGATAACGCTCGGTCAGCCCGCGCGGCAGATGGTGGTGGTTATCGTGGCAAAAAGTGCCCCAACCACCCATGACCAGCACCGGCTCACCTGCGCCGAGCACCTCGTAGTACATGTCGTGATCGTTCAGTCTTGCTGTTGGCATAGCGCGCGATGATGGCAACGCCGGAGCGGGGGGTCAATGCCTGCCGAGAGATCGCAATGGCGGCGGGTCCAGGGGCACCGTGGTGGTCTTGAGTTCGGTGAAAAATTCCGCGCTCGACTGCGGGCCGTCCCGCCCGATGCCGGAATCCTTGTAACCACCAAAGGGGGCGCGGAGTTCGCGCATCATGGGGGTGTTGACCCAGATGGTGCCGGCCCTCACTGAACGCGACACCTGCATGGCGGCATCGAGGCTCGCACTCCACAGGTAGCAGACAAGCCCGAATCTGGAGTCGTTGGCCAGGGTGATCGCCTCCTGCAGGCTGTCGTAGATTTGGAGGGTGGCGACCGGGCCAAAGATCTCCTCCTG
>JAUMBX010000036.1:3192-6293 GCA_032119515.1 Steroidobacteraceae bacterium
CTGGCAGGCCCTGATGGAATTGGACGGGGCGAGCAGGGCGGTAGGCTGCAGGTAGAAGCCGGGCCCTGCCGACGGCTCACGCCCGCCGCCAGCCAGCAACTGACAACCCTCCTGTCGGGCGAGGTCCACGTAGCCGAGTACCCGCTCGAGGTGGGCAGCGAAGCAGAGCGGCCCGACCTCAGTGTCCGGACTCATGGGATCGCCGACGCGTATATGCCTCGTACGCTCGGCGAATCGGCCGATGAATTCCTCCGCGATGCGCCGCTGGACCAGGATGCGCGAACCGGCCAGGCACTGCTGCCCGTTGTTGGAGAAGATTCCAAGCAGGGCGCCGTCGAGAGCCCGCTCCAGGTCGGCATCCTCATGGACGATGTTGGCGGACTTGCCGCCCAGTTCGAGCAAGGAGGGCTTGAGTCGGGCGGCAGCGCTCGCCATGACGCGCCGGCCCGTGTCCGTGCCGCCGGTAAAGGCGACCATGTCGATGCCTGGCTCGGACACCAGGGCTTCGCCGGTCACGCTCCCGCGTCCGTTCACCAGGTTGACCACCCCGGGTGGCAGCCCGCAGTCATGCATCAACTCGACCATCCGTGCGACGGCCAGCGGCGTGTACTCCGACGGCTTGAGCACGCAGGTATTGCCAAAGGCGATGCAGCTGGCAACGCGCATGGAGGAGAGGGCGAGTGGGGCGTTCCACGGGGAAATCAGGGCTGCCACGCCGCGCGGCTCACGCGTCACCCAGGTCAGGTAACCCGCAGCCTGGGTGTAGGACTCACCGCGCAGGGTGCTGGCGACCTCGGCAAAGAACTCGAAATTGCGGGTCATGCGCAGCACTTGACCCTGGACGTGGGCATGCGGGATCCCGGCGTTCAGCACCTCCAGATCGGCCAGTTCCCCGGCCTCTTCTCGCAGGCGATCCCGGATGCGATAGAGGATGTCCTTGCGCTCGTTGATGTCCATGCGCGGCCACGGACCGCTATCGAAGGCCTGACGGGCGCCGACGACTGCCGCATGAACCTCGGCCGGATCCGCCTCCTGGAGTTGTGCCACGGGGAGGGCGGTGGCCGGATTCAGGACCTCCAGGCGATGCCCACCGCTTTCTCCGACCCAATCACCCGCGATGAAGCTCTGCGCCAACTCGCGGGGCCGCGGACTGCCTGACGTTGTCATGTCGGGATTGTAGGATCGACACTCGTCATGTCAACATGACGAGAACGGGGGCAATATTTTGCAATCTTTGGCGGAGTATCTCAGGTCGTCTTCGGCCGTCGTCCAGACCGTGGAAGCGGCGGTATCCGTCCGCCACGAGATGACGGCTCTCCAGCACGCGCTGGACCGGCGTCGGCAGTATCCCATCCTGTTGTTTCGTCGGCCCGTCCTGCCAGACGGTGCGGAGAGCGCGATCCCGGTGGTGAACAACCTCACGGCCAGCCGTGAATTGGTCGCCGCAGCGCTCGGTATCGGCGATCATCGCAACAGCGCCGCCTGGTTCGCTGGCCGTACGGCAGACGGGATCGACCCGATCGTGATTGCGAGCGCCGATGCGCCGGTTCAACAGCACATTATCACGGGGCAGGAGGTTGACCTGGGCAGCCTGCCGGCCCTCATTCAGCACGAACTGGAACCTGGCCCCTACCTGACGGCCGCCCACGCGACCACCTTTGACCCGGACAGCGGCATCGACAATACGGCCATCCAGCGCTGCTGGATCTGCGGCCCGCGGGAGATGACCTGGCTACCCTATCCCTCCTCGCATAATGCCCTGAACCTGCGGAAGTTCTGGTCCAGGGGTCAGCCGTGCCCGGTGGCCTTCTGGATCGGTCACCATCCGGCGGTCCTGATGGGCACCCAGGCCAAGCTGGCCTACCCGCAAAGCCACTGGCGTGCGGCGGGGGGCGTGCTGGGCGAACCACTCCGCCTCGTTCCCAGCATCACGCATGGCGAGCAGGTCATGGTACCGGCGGACGCGGAAATCGTGATCGAGGGGCTGGCCCATCCGGATCGCCTGTCGGCAGATGGCCCTTTCGGCGAGTACACAGGCTATCTCGGCCCGCAGGTGCCCGCCCCCGTCGTCGAGATCACCTGCCTGACCCGTCGTCGCGAGGCCATCTACCATGACTACGGCTCCGGGCTTACCGACATGCTGGTGCCCGACAACATGGCCATGGAAGGCAAGCTGTTCGGCATGATCCGCGCGGTCGCACCGTCGCTGCAAAACGTGCACGTGCCCGCGTCCGGCCGGCGGTTTCATGCGTGGATCCAGTTGCGGGACCCGGCCCCGGGAGAGGCCAGGGACGCACTGACCGCAGCGCTGGCCTATCGCAGGGTCAAGACAGCCATCGTGGTTGACGAAGACATCGACCTCTTCGATTCTGAAGAGCTGATGTGGGCCCTCGCCACCCGAGTACAGTGGGACCGGGACCTGATCCAGTTGCGGGGACTGACCACCTCGACCCTCGACCCATCACTGGATGCAGGGGCCCAGACTGGCGCCAAGCTTGGCGTCGATGCTTGCCTGCCCGGACGTCCCGCCCCCGGCATGCCAAGACCGGTCGCCCCGCCAGCCACGGTACCTGCCTCGGCCCGCACGCGGGCCGGTGAGTTGCTGGGCTCGATGGACCCCCTCGGATGGCCGGCAGCATGAGTGCACCTGGCAAGTCAACGGGCGCAAGGCCGGAGCGCATTGCGCCCGCCGCCAGGGGCCGGGCCGGGGAAAAACAGGGCGGCACCACCTGGGTGTGTTGCCCTGCTTGCCAGACCTGGTTTCCTGCCTCACCCACCATGTTCAGGGCGGGCGCACCTCCCTGTATCTGTCCCTCCTGCCTCGAGAAGCTGAAATGACCCACGACCTGCTCGCCAAAGAGGACTTTTTTGCTGCCCTGGAGGCTGCCCGGATGCCGCGACATGGTGGCGGACATCCCTTCAGCGCCGATTGGGCAGCCGGCAAGCTCAGCCGCCACCAGTTGGGTGAGTGGGCGGTCCAGCATCACTACTACATCGACGCGGTGCCACAGCAGTTTGCTGCCCTCTATGCGCGCCTGCCTGACCTCGATGCGAGGCAGCACCTGCTGGAGAACCTGCTGGGCGAGGAGATGCCGGGGCAG
>JAUMBX010000037.1:0-1142 GCA_032119515.1 Steroidobacteraceae bacterium
AGAGTCCACTATGGGCCCGTGCGTAGCCGTAGGTGGGCAGCACGTGGTTGGTGCCGCTGCAGTAGTCCCCCATCGCCTCGGGCGTCCAGGCTCCCAGGAACACCGAGCCGGCCGTGCGCAGGCCAGGCAGCCAGCGACGGGGGTCGCGGACCTGGAGGATCAGGTGTTCGGGTGCGTATTGGTTCGCGACCGCGATGGCCGTTTCGAGGTCGGCGACCTCGACCAGTCGGCTGTTGGCCAGCGCTGCCTGCGCGATGCCCGCGCGCGACAACCTGGGTAACTGGCGCTCCAATTCCCGCTCGACCCGGGATACCAGGCTCCGGCAGGCGGTCACCAGCACGGCCTGCGCATCCGGGCTGTGCTCGGCCTGGGCCAGCAGGTCGGCGGCCACGAACTCGGGATCCGCCGCATCATCAGCGATCACCATGACCTCGGAGGGACCCGCCGGCATGTCGTAGGCCGCCCCTTCAGGATCGGCTGCCACCTGTACCTTGGCGGCCGTGACCCAGGCATTCCCCGGCCCGAAGATCTTGTCCACTTGCGGGATGGTTTCCGTGCCATAGGCCATGGCCGCGATCGCCTGCGCGCCGCCCGCCTTGTAGATTTCGCTCACCCCACACTGCTGGGCGGTGAACAGCACTCCCGGGTCGAGGCGGCCGTCACGGTCAGGTGGACTGCACATTACGACCCGCCGACATCCTGCCAGGATCGCCGGCACCGCCAGCATCAAGGCCGAGGAGGGCAGGGGAGCAGACCCTGCCGGCACGTACAGACCTACCGCGTCGAGGGGAACTGAGATCCGCTCGCAGACCACGCCTGGTGAGGTTACGACCCGGATGGGCTGGGGGCGCTGGGCCTCGTGGAAACGACGGACGTTGGCGATGGCCCGGGCGATGGCCTGACGCTGTTCCGCATCGAGCGACGCTGCCGAGTCTGAGACCTCCTCCGCTGAGACGCGCAGCGATGGCAGGGCTACACGATCGTACTCGAGGCACAATTCGAGCACGGCCCGGTCGCCATCGCGGCGCACACGGGAGATGATGTCCCGCGCCGTCTGTTCAACCCCCGAGGCGTGGGACTGTGCGGGCCTGCGCAGCAGGGCGCGCCGGTCGGCGAGGCTGAGTTCGTCCCAGCGCACCGCA
>JAUMBX010000037.1:1152-1663 GCA_032119515.1 Steroidobacteraceae bacterium
ATGGCGGACGCACCGGCCGCCTTGAGCCCTTCCAGGGTTTCCCAGAACACGTGTTCGCGGCATACGGCGTGCACCGCCACTTTCTCGGTGGTGCCCTCCAGGGGCACGATGGTGGGGTGTTCGCTTCCAGGTAGCAGGGCGGAAATACGCTCCAGCGCGCTGCGCGGGGCATGGAGCATGATGTACTTGCTCTCGCGGACCTGTTGGACGCCGTCCATGCGCAACAGCAGGCGGCTGATCCATTCTTCCCGCCCGGCTTCCAGCCTGCCTGGAGTGCGGATCAGCACCGCCTGACTCTCCAGCACCACCTCGGCCTCGACCAGCCGGTTGGCGGTCAGGGTGGCGCCGGTGGAGACCAGGTCGCAAATGGCTTCTGCCCGGCCCAGGCTGGGCGCGATCTCCAGCACGCTCACCAGGAATGCGCGACTGAGTTTGACTGCAGGAGGTCCCTTCAAGGCAGGCGGACGTTTCTGGATAGTCGCTCTCGTGCCGGAACCAAAAGCTGGGCAGA
>JAUMBX010000037.1:1673-3281 GCA_032119515.1 Steroidobacteraceae bacterium
GGCGCGATCTCCACGGAGCCAGAGAGTGTCACGATCTGCGCTTCGACCTGCTGAGCCTCGAGCCACCGACGCAGC
Organism: Steroidobacteraceae bacterium; assembly: GCA_032119515.1. Lineage (GTDB taxonomy): Bacteria > Pseudomonadota > Gammaproteobacteria > Steroidobacterales > Steroidobacteraceae > SG8-30. The sequence continues at coordinate 1,749 of JAUMBX010000037.1, forward strand.
AGGTGTGGATAGGTGGTGGCGATCCGCAGACCGGCCAGGCTGGCCGGGCCATCGTAGGTTCGGTTTTCCGGGACCGCAATGCTCAGCCGACACCGCCCGTAGTCGAGACTCATCAACTGCTGGAACGGGCTGGCGATGCCGGCAGAGGCGCGCGCCAGACGCCGCTCCTCCACCACGTTGAAGCCGACGATGCCCAGGTCACAGACGTCGTCCTCGACCAGCGCCGGAATGTCGTCGTCCCTGACCAGCAGGACGTCGAGGGGCATGTTCTCGCCGAAACAGACCAGCTGATCCTTGCGGCGGCTGTACTTGAGCCCGCACTTGGCCAGCAAGTCCAGGGAGTTGTCGGTCAGGCGCCCCGACTTCTGGACGGCGAGCTTGATCCGGGGGATACCGTCGGGGGTCATTTTACGGCGGCCTCCCGCAGGCGGGCGGCCACCTCAGCATAGCCACTGCCCTGCAGCAGGCACCTTGCAACCCTGCCCACCGTGGTGACGCTCACGCCCGTCTGGCGCTGGATTTCCCGGTAGGGCAGGCCCTGTTGCAGCAATTCGACCACGGCCCAGCGGTCCGCCATGGCCTGCAACTCCGCCGGGGTGCAGAGATCGCGGAAAAAGGCGCGTGCCCTGTCGGGTGAGTCCAGGGCAAGAACGGCGTTGTACAAGGCGCGTTCGTATTGCGCCTGCTGGCGTGCGCTGACCGGCTTGTGAAGTTTCATATGGGGTTTTCGTATCAATGTATTAGCGTATTAATACAATAACACGAACCACAGGGCCCGCACCAGCCCTGCTTGCCGGCTGACCTGACTGTCTCTAGACTTGCTCGGCTTTCATCGAGACCGGCCGAGGGACAAGGCCCTTTGACGCCGGGGCAACCGCCCGACCTCATCCGTCGGGGAAGGTGCCAACTCCTGCGGCGGGCAACCCCGGCGACAGATGAAAGGCCTCGCCAGCGGATCCGGGTATCCGTCAGGGCGGGGCGTCGGCGCCCGATCAGGGCGTTTGCCTCCGCAATGCCTTGGCAGTGCATGACGGTCGTGCTGGCATGGGCCAGCCAGCTTGGAGGCAGGCGATGATGGTATCTGCGGTCGAACCCCCGGTTCTGATCCCCGGCAGCAAGGCTGACGAGGTGCCAGCGGCTGCGCGGGAAGGCGTGCTGCGCGTGGGCAAATTCAAGCTCCATCACGGCGGGTTTTTGCCTGGCGTGGACGTGACGTGGCGACTGGAGGGGAATCCCTCGCGGCCCGTGGTGGCCACACTGGGGGGCATCTCTGCAAACCGACGTGCCTATGCTGCCGACCATCCGGGGACTGGCTGGTGGGAGGGCATCGTCGGTCCGGGTCAGGCGCTCGATTGCCGGGCGTTCGGCATGGAACATCCCGTCGCTCATCGTGTTCCGCATGATTCAGGCAGTCGGCGCTGCCATGATCCAAAGCATGGGTATGGCCCTGCTGGTGCAGGCGTTCCCCGCCAGCGAACGCGGTCGGGCGCTCGGCTACAACGGCACCATCATTGCAACAGGGGTAGCCACAGG
>JAUMBX010000037.1:3291-12811 GCA_032119515.1 Steroidobacteraceae bacterium
CGGCAGCGGTGACGCCCGCCTGCCACCCATCTCTTCCCATGACCAGGCGCGCCTGCTCGGCCTGCTGTGTGAATCGTTGGCCATACCCACCCTGTCTGCCATCGTCGGTGCCTCCTACGGTGGCATGGTGGCCCTGGCCTTCGCCGAGGCTTTCCCGCGACGGGTGGAGCGGATCGTGGTCATCAGCGCTGCTCATCGTGCCAGCCCGTTGTCCACCGCCTGGCGCAGCGTGGAGCGGGAGGCGGTGAGGCTGGGACTTGCCCACGGCGATGGGCCTGCGGGATTGCGGCTGGCGCGTGCGCTGGCCATGGCCACCTATCGCACTCGCGCGGAATTCGACCAACGTTTTGGTGGTGAACCCGAGGTGGGCGCGGATCGCGCCTGGTTTCCGGTGGAGCGCTACCTGCTGTCGAGGGGCGATGCCTACATTGCCCAGGTCAGCCCGGGTGCCTTCATCACGCTCTCGGAGTCCATCGACCTGCACTCGGTGCGCCCGGAGGCCATCAGCGTGCCGGTCACGCTGGTCGCCATCCTCGAGGACCAACTGGTGCCGGTCGAGGACATGCGTGAACTCGCCTCACGGCTGGGGGGTGAGGTGCGGCTGCATGAGATCGCATCGCAGTACGGCCACGACGCCTTCCTGAAGGAGGGTGCGCAGCTGGCGCCGATTTTTGCCGAGGGTCTCGGAGGACGGTCATCATGAGCGGACCATTCAAGCCGGAAACCACGGCGGTACGGGCGGGGCTGGAGACCGACACCGCCCATGGTGCGGTGGTGCCGCCGCTGTACCTCACCTCCACCTTCACCTTTGAAGGTCCGGGCCAGAAGCGCCAGTACGACTACTCGCGCTCCGGCAATCCCACCCGGGACGTCCTCGCGGAGGCGCTGGCCAGCCTGGAGGGGGGGGCCGGCTGCGTGGTCACCGGCACCGGCATGTCCGCGGTCCACCTGGCGACCAGCCTGGTCCGGCCGGGAGAACGCATCGTTGCACCGCATGATTGCTACGGCGGTACCTATCGCTTGCTGGCTGCGCTGCACCGGACCGGGCGTGCCGAGGTCGAGTTCATCGATATGTCGGAGGCGAACCTGCGCGGCAAGGCCCTGGCGGCCGGCGCTCGCCTGGTCTGGATCGAGACCCCCAGCAACCCGCTGCTCAGGATCACCGATCTTGCCGCGGTGGCAGCTGAGGCCCGGGAGGCGGGCGCACTGGTCGCGGCGGACAACACCTTCATGACGCCGCTCGGTCAATCCCCGCTCGCGCTGGGAGCCGACCTCGTCATCCACTCCACCACGAAATACATCAACGGGCATAGCGATGTGCTGGGTGGTGCAGTGATCAGCCGGGACGAGTCGATGCATCAGGAGCTGGCCTGGTGGGGAAACTGCTACGGGCTTACGGGTGGCAGCTTCGATGCCTTCATGGCGATGAGGGGCTTGCGCTCCCTGCATGTCCGGTGGCGGCAACACCAGGCCAATGCGATGGCCGTGGCGCGGCTGTTTGCCGGCCACCCGGCGGTGCACCGCGTGTTCTATCCGGGGCTGGAAACCGATCCGGGCCACCTGCTGGCGGGCGCGCAGCAACGAGGCTTTGGGGCCATGGTGAGCGTGGAACTGGCCGGTGGGAGTGCCGCGGTCGAGGCCTTCCTGGAGGGCGTGGCCTGTTTCTCCCTGGCGGAATCGCTGGGCGGCGTCGAGAGCCTCGTGGCCCATCCCGACACCATGACCCATGCTGCCATGGAGGAGGGCGCACGCCGGGCTGCCGGCATCACGCCGGGCCTGTTGCGCTTTTCGATCGGGATCGAGGCCGAAGACGACCTGCTGACCGACCTGGCCGCCGCGCTGGATCGCGCGGCCCGGGTCACTGGCTGAGGGCGTTCAACACCGCATCCCCGGCTTGCCGGGTGGTAGCCGGGGCCTGACCATGACGGGCAAGGTCCGCCGTCAGTACGCCACCTTCGATGGCGGTGGCCACGGCGAGCTCCAGCGTCTGCGCCTCGGTGGCCAGCCCCAGCGAGTGGCGCAGGAGCAGGGCCGCGCTCAGGATCGTCCCATAAGGGTTGGCGATACCGCGCCCCGCGATGTCCGGCGCCGAGCCATGAATAGGCTCGTAGAGGCCACGGCTGCCCTCGCCGATGGACGCCGACGGGCAGAGTCCGAGCGAGCCGGGAAGCATGGCCACCTCGTCGGTGAGGATGTCGCCGAACATGTTTTCGGTGACGATGACGTCGAAGTCGGCTGGCCGCCGCAGCACGTGCATGGTCGTCGCATCGATGTAGGCGTGTTCCAGCCTCACATCCGGAAACTCCTCGGCGAGGATCCGCGTAGTGGTGCGCCGCCACAGGCGGGAAGTTTCCAGCACGTTGGCCTTGTCCACCGAGGTCAGGTGTCCACGGCGAGCGCGAGCCATGCCGGCGGCCATCCTGACGACCCGCTCGATTTCCGGCACCGTGTACTCGCACAGGTCGATCGCGCGATCGCCTTCCAGGCGCTTGTCGCCGAAATAGATGCCTCCGGTCAACTCACGTACGACCAGCAGGTTGACCCCAGAAAGCAGCTCGGGGCGCAGCGGGGAGGCGTGAAAGGTGGCCGGGTGGGTGACCGCGGGTCTTAGATTGGCAAAAAGGCCCAGTTCCTGGCGCAGTCCGAGGATGGCCTGTTCGGGCCGGACCTTCATCGAGGGGTCGGAATAGCGCGGGTCACCGATGGCACCGAACAGTACGGCATCCGACTGGCGCGCCAGATCGAGGGTCTCCGGGGGCAAGGGGTCGCCCAGCCGGTCCATGCCGGCGGCACCCACCGCCGACTCGCGCAATTCGAAGGCATGGCCAAAGCGGCTGCCGATCGCCTCGAGGCAACGGGTCGCCTCCACGACCACTTCGGGACCGATTCCATCGCCGGGCAGGACGGCGATCAGCGCCTTCACCTGCCGCCCCGTCGCTCGAATTCCTCGATGACAGGCAGCCGTGACAGCAGGAAACCCAGCTCATCGACACCGTTCAGGAGACAGTAGCGGGCAAAACTTTCCAGCGCGAAGGACACCTCGCGCCCACCTGGCAGGCCCAGCCTGCAGCGCTCGACATCGATCACCACCTCGGCGCCTGGATGATCGACCAGCCAGGCGTGGGTCTGCTCGTCGACGATCACGGGGACCAGGCCGTTTTTCAGGGCATTGGACCGGAAGATGTCGGCGATCTCGGTGCTGATCACGGCGCGGATGCCGAAATCGAGCAGCGCCCAGGGGGCGTGCTCGCGGGACGAACCGCAGCCGATGTTGCGGCCAGCCACCAGGACCGTACGACCCACGGCCTCGGGAGTGTTCAGCAGGAAGTCGGGCTTCGGTTGTCCCGCCGCGTCGTAGCGCCAGTCGGCAAACAGTGCCTTTCCGAGGCCCTCGCGGGTGGTGGTGGTGAGGAAACGCGCAGGAATGATCTGGTCGGTGTCGATGTTGGTCGAGGGCATGACCAGCGTACGCGAGCTGATGAGTTTGATGCTTTGCATGATTGCTCCTCAGGCCAGCAGTTCGCGGGGATCGGTGATTCGGCCAGTCACTGCGCTGGCCGCTGCCGTGAGCGGGCTGGCAAGCATGGTCCTCGCCCCGGTGCCCTGACGGCCCTCGAAATTACGGTTGCTGGTGCTTACGGAGTAGCGGCCCGAGGCAACGGTGTCTCCGTTCATGCCGAGACACATGGAGCACCCGGATTCGCGCCATTCGGCGCCTGCCTCCAGGAAGACCTGGTGCAAGCCCTCGGCCTCCGCTTCCCGCTTGACCTGCTGCGATCCCGGCACCACCAGCATGCGCACCCCCTTGTCCACCCGCCGGCCCCTGAGCACGCGCGCCACGTCGCGCAGGTCCGACAGCCGCGCGTTGGTGCAGCTGCCCACGAACACGACGTCGACCGGCTTGCCGGCCATCGGCTGGCCTGCCTCGAAACCCATGTACTGAAGCGACTTGCGGAAGACGGCGTCACCGTCGGCCGGGATCGTCCCGTTGACCGGCACCACCATCCCCGGGTTGGTACCCCAGGTGATCATGGGCAGCATCTGGTCCGCGTTCAGTTCGAGCAGGCGGTCGAAGCTCGCGCCCGGGTCGGTAGGCAATGTTCGCCAGGCCTCGAGTGCGGCGTCCCAGGCCTCGCCGTGCGGCACGCGCGGCCGGCCCCTCAGGTAGTCGAAGGTGGTCTGGTCGGGAGCGACCATGCCGGCCCTGGCCCCGGCTTCGATGGACATGTTGCAGACGGTCATGCGCTCTTCCATCGACAGGGCCTCGATGGCAGGGCCCCGGTATTCGATGACGTGCCCGGTGCCGCCGGAGACGCCGAGGCGCCCAATGATGGCGAGGATGAGATCCTTGGCTCCCACGCCAGGGCCCAACCGACCAGCGACCTCGACGGCCAGCGTCTTCGGCTTGCGTTGCAACAGGCACTGGGTCGCCATCACATGGCCCACCTCGGTCGTGCCGATCCCGAAGGCCAGTGCACCGAAGGCGCCATGGGTGCTGGTATGGCTGTCGCCGCAAACGATCGTCTTGCCCGGCTGGGTCACGCCCAACTCCGGCCCGATGATGTGCACGATGCCGCGGCGATCACTCTTGAGGCCCAGCAGTTCCACGCCAAAGGCGGCCGCGTTCCGCTCCAGGGCCTCGACCTGGTGGCGCGCCGACTCGAGCTGGATGGGAATGTCCCCAAACAACTGGGCACGGTCCGTCGGCGTGGAATGATCGAGCGTGGCGAGCGTGCGATCGACCCGCCGCACCGGCAGGCCGCGCTCCCGCAGCACACTGAAGGCCTGGGGGGAGGTGACCTCGTGGGTCAGGTGCAGGTCGATGTAGAGGATGGCCGGCGTGTCGGCCGTCTCCGCCACCACCTCATGGGAGGCCCAGACCTTCTCAAACAGCGTACTTGCGGGCATGTGTAACGATCCTCCCCTCAGACTGCGGCCTGCGCGACCCTGGCGGTCCGGTACTCTCCCAGCGCCTGCTGGCGGTCCCGGCCGAGTTCCACCCGGTTGATCACCTCCAGGAAGGCCCGGACGCCGGATTCCACGATGTCCGTGGTCACTCCGGTCCCGCGGTGGGTACGGCCTTCATGCTGAACCGTGACCAGGGCCTCGCCCTGGGCATCTTCGCCCCCCGAGACGCTGCGTACCTCGAACTTGCGCAGGTCCAGCGCAAGACCCGTGATGAGCTCGATGGCCTTGAACGCGGCGTCGACGGGCCCGTCGCCTTCTGCCTGCGCGGAACCCTCGCGCCCGTCGGCATGCCGGAGCCGGACACTGGCCTGGCCGCGGCCGTTCATCATCGAGCTGGCCTCCAGTCCGGCAAGGAACCACGGGCCGCCCGAATCCGTGTCCAGGTTGAGCACCAGGGCCTCGATATCTCCGTCGAAGAGTTCCTTCTTGCGGTCAGCGAGTGCCTTGAAGCGCACGAACACGCGATTCAGTTCCTCATCCGCCAGCTCAAAGCCCAGTTCACGCACCCGCTCCCTGAAGGCGTGGCGTCCGCTGTGCTTGCCCAGCACGAGGTTGGTGCGGGACAGTCCCACATCGAGCGGGCGCATGATCTCGTAGGTGGAAGCGTGCCGCAGCATGCCGTGCTGGTGGATGCCCGACTCGTGCGCGAACGCGTTCTCGCCGGTAATCGCCTTGTTGCGCGGGATTGGCATGCCGGTGACGGAAGACACGAGGCGGCAGGTCGGGTAGAGCTTGTGGGTATGGATGCCGGTCGTGACCCCGAAGACCTGTGCGCGGGTGCGGAGGGCCATGACCAGTTCCTCCAGCGAACAGTTGCCGGCACGCTCCCCGATCCCGTTGATCGTGCACTCCACCTGCCGGGCCCCGCCCAGTATGGCGCTCAGGCTGTTGGCCACCGCCATGCCGAGGTCGTTGTGGCAGTGTACGGAAAAGGTCACCCGCTCCGCGCCACGGACGTTGCGACGCAGGTGTTCGAAAGTCTCCTGGAACTCCTGGGGCGTGATGTAGCCCACGGTGTCCGGTACGTTGATGGTGCCGGCCCCGGCATCCACCGCGGCCTGCACCACCTCGGTCAGGAACTCGAGTTCCGTGCGCGAGGCATCTTCGGGGGAGAACTCGACGTCGCGACACAGGGACGCGGCGTAGCGCACCCCCTCGGCCGCGGTCTTCAGGATCTCCTCCTTGGCCATATTCAGCTTGTGCTTGCGGTGGATGGCGCTGGTCGCCAGGAATACGTGGATACGGGGGCGCGCGCTGTCGCGCACGGCCGACCAGGCCTTGTCGATGTCGTCCTGGTTGCAGCGCGCGAGGCCGCAGATGACCGGCCCTTTGACCTGCCTTGCAATCGCGTTCACCGACTCCCAGTCACCCGGGGAGGCCGCCGGAAATCCTGCCTCGATGATGTCAACGCCGAGGTCTGCGAGGGCCCGGGCGACCCTGAGCTTCTCTTCCGGAGTCATGCTGCAACCCGGCGACTGCTCGCCGTCCCTCAACGTGGTGTCAAAGATCAGTACAGGGCCGGCCTTCCCTGGTGTCATGTTCAGCCCTCCAGCCAGGGCATCCGGGCGCGGAGCTTGCGGCCGACTTTCTCGATCGGGTGCGCCAAGTCCTTCTTGAGCATGGCCTGGTACTGCTTACGACCCTTGCGGTTCTCGCCGATCCACTGCCGCGCAAACTTGCCGTTCTGAACTTCCTCGAGGATTTTCTTCATTTCCTTCTTGGTGGCAGCATTCACCACCCGCGGTCCGCGGGTCAGGTCGCCATACTTGGCGGTCTCCGAGATGAACTGGTGCATCTTGGCGATGCCGCCCTCGTGCAGCAGGTCGACGATGAGCTTGAGTTCATGCAGGCATTCGTAATAGGCGACTTCCGGCTGGTAACCGGCCTCCACCAGCGTCTCGAAACCCTTGACGACCAATTCCGTGGTGCCGCCACAGAGCACGGCCTGCTCGCCGAACAGGTCGGTTTCGGTTTCCTCGGCGAAGGTCGTGGTCAGCACTCCTCCACGTGTTCCACCGATGCCGTCGGCATAGGCCAGCGCCTTGCTGCGGGCCTTACCGGAGGCATCCTGCGCGATCGCCAGCAGGCAGGGCACGCCTCGACCCTGCTCGTATTGCCGGCGTACCAGGCCGCCCGGACCCTTGGGCGCGATCAGCACGACGTCGAGGTCCTTGCGCGGCTTGATCTGTCCGTAATGCACGTTGAACCCGTGGGCGAACAACAGGGTGGCACCCGGCTTCAACACTGGCAGGATGGCCTTATAGAGCGCTGCCTGGCTGAGGTCGGGGGTGAGCATGGCGACGAGGTCGGCGTCCTTCACGGCCTTGAGGGGCTCCTGCACCTGCAGCTTGTCGGCACGTGCCTTCTTCCAGCTGTCGCCCTTGCGGACACCGACCACCACGTCGAAGCCGCTGTCGCGGAGGTTCAGCGCGTGCGCGCGACCCTGGCTGCCATAGCCCAGGACGCAGATCCTGGCGCCGGCGAGGGCCTTCGGGTTGACGTCTTTCTGGCCGTAAATCTTCATGTCGTTGTCCTCGGGTAGGTCATAAAAAAACCCCGCCTCGGCCTGGCCGGTGCGGGGTTGTCTGGGTTCTTGCTTTCTTTTTGGTCAGCCCAGCATCCCGCACCTTTCCAGCGGAAGCAGCAGTCCGGCAAGAAGCAGGTTCCGATGAGGGCAATTCAAATACACTGAAAGGACCAAATGGTGTGTTGAACTGCGGCATGACACCATACGGATTCGGAACCTGTCAACCGCAAGCAGCCAAGAGCTTCCATGCAAAACCTCGGTATCGTCGACCCCAGACATGATCAACCCGCCCGTCGACTTTGGCTGGTGCCTGCTGCTGGAATCGATGCCTGGCGCGCGGGTCTGGATCCTGCCGCGAGGGCGTGGGCGCTCGACAACGGTTTCCGGGCCGAGGCTGGCAAGCTGCTGCTGCTGCCCGCGGCGGACGGCAGGGTAGGCGCTGCGGCCCTCGGCCTCGGCAACGGCCCGCCTGGAGTGAGTTTCGACCCGTGGCTGGCGGCTGGCCTGCCCGAGCGGCTGCCGAACGGCCGCTGGGAGCCCGCCGCCTTGGCAGAGGCCGACGCCGCCAGCCTGACACTGGGCTGGGCGCTGGGCCGCTATCGTTTCCTTCGCTACAAATCCTCCAGTCAGGAACTCGGTGGCCAGGCCGAACTGGTTGCACCGGCTGGGGTCGACCTCGCGGAAGTCCACCGGGTGTCTGAGGCCGATGCGCTGGCGCGGGATCTCATCAATACGCCAGCCTCCGACATGGGTCCGGAGCAGTTGGCGCAGGCCGCTCAGGCCCTGGCCGACCGGCGGGGTGGGCACTGCGCCCACCTGGTCGGAGAGCAACTGCTGTCTACGGGACTGCCGATGATCCACGCCGTGGGTCGGGCCGGGCCCCAGCCGCCGAGACTCATCGACCTGCGCTGGGGCGATCCCGCCCATCCCAAGGTGACGCTGGTGGGGAAGGGGGTCTGTTTCGATACGGGTGGGTTGGACATGAAGCCCTCGAGTGCCATGGCTCTGATGAAGAAGGACATGGGGGGTGCGGCCTGCGCGCTGGGACTTGCCTCCCTGGTGATGGACGCGGGCTTACCCCTCAGGTTGCGCCTACTGGTACCGGCCGTGGAAAACTCGATCGCTGGCAACGCCTACCGTCCCGGCGATGTACTCAGCAGCCGCAAGGGGCTGACGGTCGAGGTCAACAACACGGATGCCGAGGGGCGTCTGGTGCTGGCTGACGCACTCACCCTGGCTGACGAGGAAGGGCCTGACCTGCTGATCGATCTGGCCACCCTGACTGGGGCGGCCCGCGTGGCACTGGGACCGGATCTGCCCGCGCTCTTCTGTGACGATGACGCCCTGGCCGGCCTGGCCGAGCAGCACGGTCGCGCGAGCCATGATCCCCTCTGGCGCATGCCCCTCTGGCAGCCCTACGCCGAAGACCTCAGCAGCAAAGTGGCGGACCTGTCCAACGTCACCCAGAATGGTTTCGCAGGCGCCATCATCGGTGGCCTGTTCCTGCGACGTTTCGTGGCCGCGACAACACCCTGGATGCACATCGACCTGTACGGCTGGAATCCCAAGGAGCGTCCAGGTCGACCGGTGGGCGGCTCGGCCCAGGCCATTCGGAGCCTTTATCACCTGCTCAAGGGTCTCGACCCAGCCGCGCTGCGGCGATGAACAGCCTCTCGCCGAGACACCTTGCACTGCTGGTGTTGGTCTGTGCTGCCTGGGGTTTCAACCTGGTCGCCATCCATTGGGGCATGGCCCAGGCGCCGCCGATCTTTCTCAGCTTCCTGCGGTTCGCCACCCTGGCCGTGTGCCTGGTGCCCTTCCTGAAGGCGCGGGGAGGGGACATCGGCTGGTTGCTGCTGGCCTCGGTCTGCAGCGGTGGTCTGCAGTTCGCGCTGCTTTTCGTCGGGATCTCGTTGTCCGGTAACCTGTCTTCGGTGGCCATCGCCGGTCAGCTCGGCGTTCCGTTCACCACGCTGCTGTCCATCCTCCTGCTCGGCGAGACGGTGCGTTGGCGCAGGTGGGCAG
>JAUMBX010000038.1:0-6202 GCA_032119515.1 Steroidobacteraceae bacterium
GCTGTCAACCTCGTGGGCGCTGCCAATGTACAGTATGCGCCGCTCGAACCTCGGCTCCGCAGCTGCGTGTGCTTGAGGGCCGTGAGGTGCATGCCCCCGGCGCCTTTGATCGGGTGATACAACTGGATAACCCCGGCCTGAGCAGCTATGTCGTGGAGGGCCTGGGCAGTGGAACCTGGTACTTTGCGATGACCGCGCTCGACGGGCAGGGGCTGGAGAGCGATTACAGCAACTCTGCCTCGAAGGTCATTCCCTGAGCCCGTTCAAGGTGTGCTCACCGGCATGCGACCGAACTCGCCTTCCGCCTGGAGGGCGAGGTACACGACGGCCAGGTAGGCCGCGGTGACGCTCTCGAGCGTGGCGCGGTCCACCTTGTCCAGGTTGTCGTCCGGCGAGTGATGGGCGTCCAGGTAGGCCGAGACATCCTGTTCGATGGTCAGGACCGGGATTCCGCGCGCGACCAGGGGACGAATGTCCGGGCCGCCCCCAGCGGCGTTGCCACCGCGCTCGATCCCCAAAGGCCGAAGTAACTCAGCAACGGTGTCGGCAAAGCCCATCCGATCCTCCGGCAGCAACGATTGCAGCCTTACTGCGGCCCCGGCTCCGGCATCGGCCTCCATGGCCAGGACGTGCCGGTTCAGTTCTTCCTCCGGCAGTCGCGAGTAGGCCGTGGCACCTGCCAGCGTGTATTCCTCACTCGCGAACAATACGACCCTGAGGGTGCGCCTGAGCGGTCTGCCCAGTGCCGCGAGCTTTGCGGCCACTTCCATGACGATCGCGACCCCCGCACCGTCGTCGATGGCGCCGGTGCCAAGGTCCCAGGAGTCGAGATGCGCGCCGATGAGCACGATTTCGTCCTTGAGGTCGCTGCCGGGCAGTTCGGCGATGACGTTGGCCGAGGTTTCGTAGGGCAGGTCGCGAGAGGTCATCTTCAGGGAGATCCGCACGGGCTGACCCTGCGCCAGCATTCTTTCCAGCAGGTCGGCATCGGGGTTCGACAGGGCCGCTGCCGGGATCTTGGGAGCGTTGACGCTGTAGCTCAGCGTGCCGGTATGGGGCAACCTGGACTGGCTGGTGCCGACCGAGCGGATGAGCAGGGCCCGTGCGCCCAGTGCCGAGGCCACACTGGGCCCGGCCATCCGCTTCGCGACGGCGGCTCCATAGCCTGCCCAGGTGGCGTCGCGTCGGGCTGGCTGCCCGATGTACACGATCCGCCCTGTTACCTGTTCGCGCGATGCCTCGCGGAGTGCCTCGAGGGTCGGGAAAGCCACGACCTCGCCCTCCAGGCCCTGTTCCGGGGTCCCGATACTGCCTCCGAGGGCTGCTGCCACCAGCGGCTGGGGAAACGGGGAGATGACGCGAACCTCAAGGGTTCCGCGTACCCAGTGAGGCACCTGGACCGGCTGCAGGCGGACCTCCTCGATCCCCAGGCTGCGAAAGCGACGCTCTGCCCAGGCGACCGCCGCCTTGTCGCCCGCCGATCCGGCAGGCCTTGGACCGACCTCGGTCGTCAGCGCCGCGACGTGTTCATAGGCCCCCCCTCCGTCCAGTGCCTGTTCCATGAGTTGGCGGGCCGCGTCGAGGTCGCCGGGCGCGGGCTCCAGGCCCCAGGCGGTCACGGAGGCAAGGGCGAGCACCGGGAGCGGAAGCAGGTGCCTGAGCATGGGGTCCCCTTAGGGAGAATGGATGACTCATGTATCATGCCGCCCGTGGGCAGGGATACTCAATACGTGATCCTGTTCGCTGACGTGGTCGGGAGCACCCGGCTATACGAGGCGTTCGGGGACGACAAGGGCCGCAGGATGGTATCGGCCTGCCTCGAGGTCATGAGCACGGCCACCCTCCGCCAGCGCGGCAGGGTCATCAAGACCATCGGCGACGAGATCATGGCCACCTTCGAGGACGCCAATGCCGCCATGGAGGCGGCCATCGAGATGCACCTGGCGGTCGGCGGCCATCCGCAGCTCAAGAACGCCGGCCAGCCGATCATGCTGCGCATCGGCATGCATCGAGGCTCGGTGGTACTGGAACAGCTGGATGTGTTCGGGTCCGCCGTGCATACCGCCTCACGCGTGGCGGACGAGGCCAAGGCCGGGCAGATCCTCTTCACGGGCCCTGTCCATCAGCAGCTTGGCCCGCCGTGGCTGGAGCGTTCCCGGCAGGTCGACGTGGAAATACCTCGCGGCCAGACTGTGGAAGTGGAACTCTACGAGGCCCTCTGGCAGGGGGAAGAGATCACCAGCATGCTGCCGTCGATCGAGGCGGCAACCGGCCGCCCCAAGAGTTACTCCATGACCGTCGGTCATCAGGGCAGGAGCCTGCTGATCGATGGTCGTACGCGCCCGGTCTTCACCGTCGGGCGGGATCCCGAGTGTGACCTGGTGGTGGACGGCACGCTGGTCTCCCGCAGGCACGCCCGGATCGAAGCCGCCAAGAGCGGCTTCATGCTGGTGGATCAGAGCACCAACGGGTGCTTCATCAAGCCGGAGGGCAGCCGCTCGATCCACGTGCGACGCGACTCCATCGCGCTGCGTGGCAAGGGCAGGATCGGCCTGGGGCAGGCCCCGGAGGCCGACAGCAGTCACACCATCGAATACAGCTGCGAGGGAAACTCCTAGCGGGAGGGGCCCGACCCCAGACGCCCGCGGACCGCGGCCAGTTCCGACCTGAGGGCGTGAGGTGTATCCTCGTTGAAGGCGTCGAGATATTCCTCGACGAAATCCATTTCAGCCTGCCACGCTCCCGTGTCCACTGCCAGGAGTGCAGCGAGCGTTTCAGGAGAGACGTCGAGCCCGGTACGGTTGATGGCTGCCGCCGTCGGCAGGAAGCCGATCCCGGTCTCCAGCGCCTCGGCCGTGCCCTTGCAGCGCCCGATGATCCACTCCAGGACCCGCAGGTTCTCGCCGTATCCCGGCCATAGGAACTTGCCGTCCGCATCCCGCCTGAACCAATTGACGTGGAAGATCTTCGGCAGCTGGCTGGCCCTGCCTGCCATGGACAGCCAGTGGTCCCAGTACTCGCCGAAGTTGTAGCCGCAGAACGGCTTCATGGCCATCGGGTCGCGCCGCACGATGCCCACCTCACCGGTGGCGGCTGCGGTGGTCTCGGACGCCACCGAGGCGCCGACCAGCACCCCGTGCAGCCAGTCGCGTGCTTCGTAGACCAGCGGCGCCAGTTCGCGCCGCCGTCCGCCGAAGATGATCGCCGAAATGGGCACCCCCCCCGGTGAATCGGCCTCGGCCGAGTAGGCCGGGTTCTGGCGTGCCGAGACGGTAAAACGCGAGTTGGGATGGGCGGCCGGACCTCGCGCGGGATCATGGGGCCTGCCCTGCCAGTCGTGGGCGGGGCTGCCCTCCAGGCCTTCCCACCAGGGTTGGTTGTCCGCGGTAGTCGCCACGTTGGTGAAGATCGTGTTGCTGCCGATCATGTCGTGGGCGTGCCGGTTGGTCTTGTGGTTGGTGCCGGGCACTACGCCAAAATACCCGGCCTCCGGATTGATGGCGTACAGCCGGCCATCGGCACCCGGATGCAGCCAGGCGATGTCATCGCCCACGGTCCAGACTTTCCAACCGGGCATTGACTCCGGCGGAATCAGCATGGCCAGGTTGGTCTTGCCGCAAGCCGAAGGAAAGGCGGCAGCGAGGTAATGGGTCTCGCCCTGCGGGCTTTGCACACCCACGATCAGCATGTGCTCGGCCAGCCAACCCTCGTCGCGGGCCTGCCAGCTGGCGATGCGCAGCGCATGGCACTTCTTGCCCAGCAGAGCGTTGCCGCCGTAGCCGGAGCCGTAGCTCATGATGGTGAGCTGTTCCGGGAAATGCATGATGTAGCGACGCTCGGGATCGAGTTCGCCGGTGGAGTGCCAGCCCTTGACGAACCGGCCCTCGCGAGCAATGCGATCGAGGGCAGCCCGGCCCATGCGGGTCATGATGCGCATGTTGACCACCACATAGGGGCTGTCGGTGATCTCCACCCCGCAGCGGGCGTAGGGCGAGTCCAGCGGCCCCATGCAGTAGGGCACGACATAGAGCGTCCGGCCACGCATGCAGCCCGAGAACAGGCCCAGCATGAGTCGCCGCGCATCCTCGGGATCCATCCAGTTGTTGTTGGGTCCTGCCTCGCGTGCGCGCTGGGTGCAGACGTAGGTGAGATGTTCGACCCGCGCGACGTCCGAGGGGTCGGAACGGTGCAGATAGCAGTTCGAATGGGTCTCCGGGTTGAGCCTGGACAGGGTCCCGTCGGCCAGCATGGCCTCGACCAGGGACTCATGCTCGGCCTCGCTACCATCACACCAGTGAATGCGGTCCGGGCAGGTGAGCGCGGCGACTTCCTCGACCCATGCCGACACGGCTGCCGGACAATCTGAGGGGGTGGAGAGGGTGGGGACTGGATGTGCCATCGAAAGCTTCCCTGGCGGCTGGGCCTGAACACGTTTGACGGGGCGCAGTATAGGACAGCCTGCGGGAAACCCGCACCCCTTGCAAATGGCTGCGGAGACTCGGCTTTTTCCAAGTGTTGCCGGCGCAGATTATTTAAAATCGGGGCCATGAGCGAGATCATGGAACTGCTCGGTCCTGAGGGGCCGCTGGTGGATGCCATCGCGGGCTTCGAGCACCGGCCCGAGCAGCAGGAGATGGCCGCCTGGGTCGATGAGGCACTGGCCGCGCGCGGCACGCTGGCCGTCGAAGCCGGCACCGGAACTGGCAAGACCTACGCTTACCTGGTGCCAGCCCTGCTCTCCGGCCTGCGGGTCGTGGTTTCCACGGCCACCCGCACGCTGCAGGACCAGCTCTATCATCGCGACCTGCCCATGCTGGCTGCGGCCCTCGGCCGGCCGGTGAAGGTCACCTTGCTCAAGGGGCGGGCCAACTACCTCTGCAAAAACCGTTTGGCGGGCCTGGCCCAGTCTCCGGAGCTGCCGGGGCTCGCTCCCGGTCCGGCGCGGGCGGCGCTGGAGCGCGTCCTCGACTGGTCCCGGGTGACGCGCATGGGCGACGTGGGCGAGGTCGACGACCTGGCCGACGACCACCCGGTCTGGCCCGCAGTCACCTCCACTCGCGAGAACTGTCTCGGGGTCGAGTGCCCGGAAATAGGGCGCTGTTACCTGGTCAAGGCCAGGAGGGAGGCACAGTCCGCCGACGTCGTGGTGGTCAACCACCACCTGCTGCTGGCCGACATGGCGATCCGCGAAGAGGGATTCGGCGAACTGCTGCCGGGGGCCGATGCCGTGATCCTCGACGAGGCCCATCAGGTGCCGGAGACCGCCGCCCAGTTCTTTGGCCAGCAGTTGAGCAGCAGGCGGGTGATCGGCCTGGCCCGTGACGTGCTTCCCGAGTTGATGCGGACAGGGCTGGTCGATCCGCTGTTCCGCGAGGCGCTGTCGAGCATGGAAGAGGAGGTGGCCGCTGCATTGAGGGGGCTGGGACGCGCCCAGGAGCGGATGGACTGGGCTGCCCTACCCGATGCCTTCCTCGAGGGACTGAGGCAGCTGGTGGTCGCCATCGAACGCCTGGTGCAGCTGCTGGACTCCGCCGCCAGCGACGATCCCGGCCTGCGGGCCTGCCTGCGTCGCGGCCATGCACTGGTCGAGGAAGTGGGTCAGTGGCTGGCGCGGTCCGAGGAGGAGGGCGTGCGATGGGTGGACCTGCCGGGACGCTCCTTCACCCTGGGTTTCAGCCCTTTCGAGGTGGCCGACCGGCTAGGTGGCCTCATGCGCGAGCGTCCCTGCAGCTGGATCTTCACCTCTGCCACCCTGGCCGTGGGCGACGACTTCAGCCATTTCCTCAACCGGATCGGCGCGATCGAGGCGCGGACGCTGCGCCTCGACAGTCCGTTCGACTATGCCCGGCAATGCCTGCTCTGCCTCCCGGACGGGCTGCCGGAACCTGCCGATCCCGAGCACACCGCCGCGGTGCTGACTCTCGCACTGCCGCTGATCGAGGCCGCCGGGGGGCGGACCTTCCTGCTGTTCACCAGCCATCGGGCGCTGCGGGAAGCCACCCGCCTGCTGCGTGCGCGCCCCGGGTTTGGTGACAGTTACGAGCTGCTGGTGCAGGGGGAGGCCCCGCGCGACGTCCTGTTGCGGCGCTTTCGTGAGCAGCCCGCCTCGGTGCTCCTCGGCAGCGCCAGCTTCTGGGAGGGTGTTGACGTGCGCGGCACTGGCCTGGTGGTGGTGGTGATCGACAAGCTGCCCTTTGCGGCA
>JAUMBX010000039.1:0-2290 GCA_032119515.1 Steroidobacteraceae bacterium
GACCGGATCCTCGCTGCCGTACGTGACTTGCCCAAAGTATGTGAGCACATCGAGGTACCGATCCAGGCCGGCGATGACCAGGTGCTGGCGGCGATGCGCCGGGGGTACACCAGTGATGAGTACCGCCGGCTGGTGGGCGAGATCCGGCAGGCGATTCCGGAGGCTGCCATCCACACCGACATCATCGTGGGCTTCCCGGGCGAGACCACGGAGCAGTTCCAGCGCACCTACGACATCCTGGCCGAGCTGAGGCTGGACAAGGCGCACCTGGCGCGCTATTCGCCGCGGCCGGGCACGGTGAGCGCCCGGAGGATGCCGGACGACGTGCCCGGGGCAGAGAAGGTGGCACGGCACCAGGCGCTGGAGGAGCTGCAGGCCGCGGTACAGGGCGAGATCAACGGGCGGTGGCAAGGGCAGGTGGTGGAGGTGCTGGTGGAGGATTTGCACAAGGGCAAGTGGCGGGGGCGGACGCGCCAGAACAAGCTGGTGTTCTTCAGCCATGCGGAGGACTGGCGAGGGCGGCTGGCGGAGGTTTTGGTGACGTGGACTGGGCCCTATTCGATGCAGGGAAGGCTGGCGGCGGAGCGGCCTGGAACTGCGGGGTAACCGACCGGCTGAAGCCTCGACTCCGTTCATGAGTGCACGCAAAAACGGGAGGTCCTGAGGGACCACCCGTTTTTGCGTTAGCTCACCTGCTGGATCGAGGGCTGACTAGGCCGGGGATCCAGCGAGTTGCCGAGGGGTCAAGGCACGCACAGAGCCTGGCCGATCATAATGTGGTTCACATTCTGAAGGCCGTTGGCGCTGGCAAGGGCGCTCACTGACGAGCCGGTTTTGGCGGCGACGCCGGACAGGGTGTCACCGCGGGCCACCACGTAGGTGCTGGAGCAGGTGCCACCAACCGAGCCGGCGCCGGTCCCAGGCAAGGGCGGGTCCTGGTAGTTGACGAAGTCAACCTTGACGCCATCGTAGTCCGAGGGCACAGGATACGGGAACTTCACAGTGACGCACTCGTCAGCGTAGGGGATCCAGTTGTCCCGCTTTTCCTCGCAGACCTCGATGGAGGCACCGCCGAAGGCCATGCCGGCCTGCTCGAGCTGGTCCTCGGTGAACTCGTACTTACCCAGGGCGTCGGTTGTGGTCGTGGTGTAGATCTCCGGATCGGTACCCACCAGGGTGGCTGTGATCACCCAGCCGGCCAGGCCGACGTGATCGCCCTTGTACGGCTTCTCCCAGGCCTTGAAGTACTTGTGGCCGTAGATGCGCAGGTCGCCCGTGACTTCCTTGTTCTCGAAGGTCACAGAAACCTCTTCGCAGTCCTGGATGACGACGGTGATGGTCTCATCGCCCAGGGCTTCCCAACCTCCCTGTACTTCCTCGGTGACCTTGTAGACGCCGGGATACAGGTGATCGAAGACGGCCTTGCCCATGCCGTCGGTGCCCATGGTCATGTCGGGCATCATGCCGTCCGCGCGCTTCAGCGTGACCTTCCAGCCGGCCAGGGGGCCGAGGAAAACCTCACCGCCGTTGGCATCGGTGCCATAGCCGAGCTTGTAGACCTCGATCTTGGCCGTGCACGGGGGCTCCAGGTTCTTGAAGATCACCGGATCCATGGCTCCAGGGGGAGCATACTGATCCAGCCACAGGTTGACCTTGGGCGGGGTGATCGGCTTCCAGCCATGCTTGACCTTCTCGCTGACCATCCAGTGGCCGGCGGCGACGGTGAACACGGCGGCGCCATTGGCGTCTGTCTTCTCGGTCTGGGCCTTGACGAAGGGATCATTCTTCGGGGTGAAGGTGATCTCCCAGTCCTTGCCACCGGCGACGCTGCCATTCTGGGTCTCTTCCCATTTGATCACGGTCACGTCGAAGAGCCGCTTGATCTTGAAGACCACCCGGTAGCAGTCGTCCTCGTCGTCCTTAGCCTCGAAGGTGGTGACACCGGTCTCGGCAAAACTGGGATCGGTCTCGGTGCTCCGGGGAGCCTTGGGGACCATGCCCTCGAATTCCTCGGGCAGCTGCAGCCGAAGGTTGTAGTCGCCCTCGGGCAGCTCTACCTCGTCGTCGTCGTCCTCGACAGGGAACTTGAAGTAGCCTTCCTTGTCGACCAGAGCGAAGACACTGCCATTGGGGCCTACCAGCTCAACCTCCATCTGGGGATCGAACATGGTGCCGTCCACAGGGATTTCGCGGTGGTTGATCACATAGCCGTCGATGCAGATCAGGTCGTCAGGGTTGTTGTCGCCATCGGCGAAGCTGACACTCGTGAAGGCCAGCATCAGCACGGCGG
>JAUMBX010000040.1:0-2456 GCA_032119515.1 Steroidobacteraceae bacterium
CAATCTCGTATGCCTGTTGCATGACCCAGTGCTCGTCATCTGAAAGCCAGCCGGGGGTACGCTTTAGTTCTGCCGCATGACGTCGTTGTTGAGCAGCCGCCTGGCCTGTGGCCCGATGGGTTCGCCGTTGACCAAGGGGAAATCGCCGGCGGTCGCCGACTCCACGTGGACGATCGCATAGCCCTCGGCGCGCCGGCTGATGGCAGCCACCTGCACCCCGGGTCGGCCGAGCGTGGTCAGGGGCTTCAGCAGCTCGATTTCCCGGCCGGCAAACTGGCCCGAGAGCACCTGCAGGCGACCGCTGGAGGCCTCGCCCGGCGGGCGGTATTCGGTCGATGGCCGGGTCGTGGAGGTCGTCTCGCCGGGGTCAGGCCGCGGCGCCGGAGACAGGGCGCTGGCTGCGGCGCGCAGTTTTTCCTCGGTGATCTGCCCGGGCGCGATCACCATGGTCCTCTCGAACTCGTCGGAGTCGCCCACCTCGGCCTGGCTGTCGATGAAGCGCAGGCTGTGGCGACCGAGGGTGATGACGTCGCCGTGCTGGAGAGCGTGCTTCTTGATCAGCTTGCCGTTGACGTAGGTGCCGTTGGTGCTGTTCAGGTCTTCGAGGAAGGAATCGTTGAGGATGTTGACGATCAGGGCGTGATGCCCGCTCACCCCGGGATTGTCCACCCGGACGTCATTGTCCGGGAGGCGGCCGAGCGTGTAACGCTCCTTGGTCATGTTGTACTCGGCGAGCACCTGCCCGTCGAGCATCAGCAGCAGTCGCGCCATCAAAACCTCGCCAGCGGCTAGCCGAACCAGCCCAGAATTCTGTCAAGTATGCCCTTTTTGATGGGGAATGGGGCAGCGACCTCTGCCAAGACTACCGAAACGTTGTCCCGGCCCCCGTTGTCGTTCGCCATCTGGACCAGTTGCCTGGCAGCAGTGTCCAGGCTGTTGGCGAAGGTCGTCAGGGTGAGTTCGATCTGCTTGTCCTCGACCATGTCGGTGAGGCCGTCCGAGCACAGCAGCAGGCAGTCCCCGCGGCTGACGGGGTATTCGCGGACCTCCACATCCACCAGGGGCTCTACGCCCAGCGCGCGGGTCACGTAGTTCTTGTTGGCGACTTTCGCCGCCTCCTCGGGCGTGTAGAAGCCGCGGTCCACCAGTTCCTGAAGCAGGGAATGGTCGAGGGTGACCTGGCTCAGCTTGCCCTGGTGCATGCGATAGACGCGGGAGTCGCCGACATGGGCCGTCACCAGGCGGTTGTCGTAGAGCAGGCAGGCCACGACCGTGGTGCCCATGCCCTCGCACTTGGCCTCCGTATGGGAGGTCTGGTGGATGATCTTGTTGGCGCGGGCGACCGCGTCGCGCAGGACGATGGCCGGCCGGGTCAGGCCGGTGCGTTCGTCGATGCCGTCCAGGTCCTGGCTGGCGTAGGCCTCGCGGACCAGGTTCATGATGGTCTTGACGGCGATGCCGCTGGCCACTTCGCCTGCGTTGTAGCCACCCATCCCGTCAGCCAGGACGAACAGCCCGATGTCGGTATCCCAGGCTACCGCATCCTCGTTGTGGTCGCGCACCCGCCCGGTGTCGGACATCGCCGCTGAACGCAGCTTGCCCCGCAAGGAGGTGAATTCAGCCACGCAGCACTCTGGCTCGGGTACGCATCCCCACATGATAACCATGCGCCGCGTTCTCTGGCAGCACCCGGGGTGGTTCGCGCGGGGGGGAGGCTCCCCAATCCATGAACCAGTGCTCATATTGCCTGCGGCGCGTGCTACGCTTTTCGGCCCTGTTTGGTGTCAAAGCACCATGGCCCGTTCCCGATCCGTCTTCCTCTGCTCGGAGTGCGGCAATGAAACGCCGCGCTGGCAAGGCCAGTGCCCGTCCTGCGGGGCGTGGAACACGCTCAGTGGATTCAATCCGCCCGCCGCCCGGGATTCGGGGCGTCGGTCCCGACCCGTCGAGCCGGGATCCGCGACTCCCCTGGTGGAGGTCGGCTACCGCGATTCGGTCCGTCTCCCCACTGGTCTCGGGGAGTTCGACCGGGTGCTTGGCGGGGGCTTGGTCGAAGGTTCGGTGACGCTGCTGGGCGGTGAACCGGGCATCGGCAAGTCCACCCTGTTGCTGCAGGCGGCGGCGGCGCTCGCCGCGCAGGTTCCTGTCCTCTATGCAACGGGGGAAGAATCGCCCCAGCAGGTCGCCTTGCGGGGTCGGCGGCTCGGTGTGCAGGCCTCGCCGCTGCACCTGGCGGCAGAAACCTCCGTGGAAAGGGTCATCGAGACGGCTCGCGCGTGTGCTGTCCGGGTGCTGGTGGTCGACTCCGTGCAGACCATGTCGACCGAGGCCCTGGAGTCTGCGCCGGGCTCGGTGTCGCAGTTGAGGGAATCGGCCGCCCGGCTGGTGGAACATGCCAAGGGCTCCGGCACCAGTGTCATCCTGATCGGGCACGTCACCAAGGAGGGCGCCCTGGC
>JAUMBX010000041.1:0-1504 GCA_032119515.1 Steroidobacteraceae bacterium
CGGGTCACGGCCCCCTGGCGGATCAACGGCTCATGCGTGACCTTGGCCACTTCGCGCAGGTAGACAGGCGTGCCGTCCTGACGGGTCTCCAACACGATGTTGTTGATGTCGTCCACCGAGCCGATCAGGCCCTCCGCGCGCACCACGCGCTGCTCCTGCGAGCGCAAGATCAGGTACCCGCCCCCCTCGTTGGCGTTGTTGGCCCGCAGTGCCTCGACGAGCTTGCCCAGCGACAGTCCGAAGTCCTGCATCCGGCTCGGGTCGGGCTCCACCTGATAGGTGCGCGCCAAGCCGCCGTTGACATTCACCTCGATGACGCCGGGTACTCCCCGCAACTGGTAGGCGATCTGCCAGTCCAGCGTCTCGCGCAGTTTCACCAGCGGGTGGTTGAACCCGGGCTTGTTGCGCACCTCGAACTGGTAGATCTCACCCAAGCCGGTGGCGATTGGGCCAATCATGGGACTGGGGATCCCCTCGGGAATCTCCTCCCTCGCCTGGGCCAGGCGTTCCATCACCTGCTGGCGGGCCCAGAAGATATCGGTATCTTCCTCGAAGACGACGGTCACCACCGAAAGCCCGAACTGCGAGACCGAGCGGATCTCCTCCACCCGCGGAATGCCGCTCATGGCGGACTCCACCGGAAAGGTGATGAACTGCTCCGTCTCCTCCGGCGCCAGCGCCGGCGCGGTGGTCATCACCTGCACCTGCACATTGGTGACATCGGGCACCGCGTCCACGGGCAGGCCCAGCATGGCGTACACGCCGACCAGCACCAACAGGCCGGTAGCCAACAGCACCAAAAAACGGTTTTCCAGGGCCCAGAGAATCAGTCTCGTCTGCACGGTCTCGTTCTCCGCGAATGGCTGTGAGCGTCCAGGCCTGTCAGTCCCCGGCGAGCTGTTCCTTGAACAGCTCGCTCTTCAGGATGAAGCCACCCGCCACCACCACCTCCTGGCCCTCCTTCAGCCCTTGGAGGATCTCCACCCTGCCCTCTGCCTGGCGGCCCAATTTCACATCTGCCCGGCGAAACCGGGTGGCCGACTCGCGTACGAAGACGAAGGTCTGCGTGTCCTGCCGCTGCACCGCCTCGAGGGGTACCTGCAGCACCCCAGGCTCGGCGCGCACCAACGAGACCTCGACAAACATGCCCGGCTTCCAGTCGCGTTTCGTGTTGTCCACCTCGGCCAGCAGGTTCACGGTGCGGGTGGTCGGATCCACCAGATCGCCCGTGTAAAGGACCCTGGCCTGGTGTTCCGACCCCGACCCAGAACCCTCGGCCGGGCTGAAGCGCACATAGCCGCCGGCGAGTCCTTGGGCCAGGCGGAGGTCGCGCTGCGGCACATCCGCCTTCAGCCACAGGGTATTCAGGTTGGCGATCTGGAACATCTGGTTCTGCAGGCCCACCCGCTCCCGCAGTACGGCATGCTGGTCGATGATGGTGCCCGCCATGGGGGAGCGCAGCGGGTAGCGGGACACCTTCTCCCCCTCCGCGATCGGGTTCATT
>JAUMBX010000042.1:0-12270 GCA_032119515.1 Steroidobacteraceae bacterium
TGGGGCCGGTGATTTTCGGCATCCTGCTTCTGCACACCAGCCATTTTGGTTTCGCCTTGAGCCTTTGGCTGACCGTGTGCTTCGTTGCGAGTCTTGCCAGTGGAGCCATACTCGGGATCAGTGCTGACAAGAAAAACTTTGATACGTCCAGGCAGGTCCTTCTGGGGGGGCACATTGCAATGTCCTGCGTCGCGACCGGCTTTGCCATTGCGCACGGCATAATGTCTGTCTGGTTTTCTTGAGAGGACGTCGGGATAAACTTATTTCGGAGCGTGATAAGGCTTGATTCGTAAAGAAAAGCTGAAAGCCGCGAGTTACCTTTTCGGCATCGTGATAGCGCTGTTGGGTTGCGCTACAATGGTGATGGCGGATTGGCAACATATCTTTGCGAAGGGCCCGGCCAATACCGGGCATGCGAAGTTGACCTGTGTCGAATGCCACGTCGAGTCACCCGGCACCGTTCGCCAGCAACTGCAGGCCAAGGTGAACTTCTGGTTGGGCATGCGCAACACCGACGTGGAGTTTGGCCACGCCATGGTTGGCAATCAGCAATGCGATGCCTGCCACTCGCGCGATCAGAATTCACACCCGGTACATCGGTTCCTTGAGCCGCGCTTCGAGCGGGCGCGTGCAGAACTTGGTGTCCATTTGTGTGTCTCCTGTCACCGCGAGCATACCGGCGTTCGCGCGACGATGACTGAGACGGCATGCTCGTTCTGCCACGACGACTTGAAGCTAAAAGTAGATCCGCTCGATGTGCCGCATCACATTCTTATTGAAGAAAAAGAATGGGCGTCCTGCATGGGCTGTCACGACTATCACAACAACCACCGCCGCACCGTGCAAAAGTCGCTGAAGCAGGCGTATTCGCAATCGGTCATCAAGGCATACCTGGATGGCGGTCCCTCGCCCTACGGAACAGACAAGAAATATCCGACCAAAGAGGCCAGATGATGGCGAAGATTCCGAATATCAAGCATTCAAGAGCGGTGTTTTGGGCTGGTATTTTTCTAGTGGTGGGCATCTATTTGTTCGCGCAGCGCCCAACGCCGCTTGTCGATGGTGAAAACGCAGGCCGTCTTATCCCTGTGGAGACGATGTTTCGCATCCTCGCCGCCGAGAATGATGCTGCACGCGGACTCTATACCAAGACCATCGTTGCCGACGGCATGAAGGCGGGTTTGGGTTTCAGCGAGAAATGGCGTGAGGCCGACGTCGCCGCTGGCCCGCTGCCCGCATTGTTTCTGCGCGAGGCGGCGACATCGATACAGAAATCCACGATTCCGCTAGGACTATTCCTCGGATCCGATTTTCCGATTTCCCAGTCGAATAACTTCGACAGTGTGCAGGCGGAGCGGTTCAGGATGATGCGCGTCTCATCGGAACCGCAGTTTTTCTATTCCCCCGACATCAAGCTTCAAGTAGCCATGTTTGCTGATGTCGCCGTCGCACCTGGGTGCGTCACCTGTCACAACGAACACCCGAGGAGTCCAAAGAGCGACTGGAAGTTGGGTGACATGATGGGTGCCACGACGTGGTCCTACCCGAAGGATAAAGTGACACTGGAAGAAGTGATGCAGGTCATCTCGGCCTATCGTGGCGGCGTGGTCGATGCCTATGACGCTTATCTTGCCAAGGCCGCGAAGTTCTCGAAGCCACCGGAGGTGGGCAACCGTTGGCCGCAGGATGGCTATTACTTACCGTCGAAGGACGTGTTCATCGCGGAATTCGAGCGTCGTGCGTCGGGCAATACGATTAACCTGATGCTGCAGGCCAATAGGCATTAGCTGACATTTCCGTCGTTGAGCATGGGCAGGAGGTTTTCTCGCTCGGGTGCGAGTCGTACCCGTCCGGAGAAGGCATGGCGATCTGGGTCCGCCGCTGGAAAGAATGCTGCTGCCTGCAGTGCGACGACTTTCCGCTCGCTGGCGCCCGCGTCCGTTGCCGCAGTCTCTAATTTTGCGTTTGACCTATGCCCGGGAAGCTTAATGAATTTTCATAGAAGTGTGCCGGCGCTCTTGATCGGAGCGGTGGCTGTGATGGTTATCTCGTAAGCCTCTGACCTGCCGGCAATCCTCGGTCCATTGATGACTTAGGAGATTGCCAGTCCAAGGTGGATCGGGCGCTGGTTAAGCAGCTGGCCGACCTGTCGTTCGCCAAGGCCGCGCACAATGTGGTGCTGGTCGGTGGCACGGGCGCGGGCAAGTCGCATCTGGCCACCGCGATTGGAGTAGCAGGGATCACCGGGCACGCCAAGCGGGTGCGGTTCTACTCGACGGTCGATCTGGTCAATGCACTGGAGCCGATCGCGAACGTAGTCACTAGCAGTGAAGCGCAAGCGCATCTAGCTGTCTCAATGCCATCGGGAGTATCGATGGTACAGAGGATCGATGGTGCAAGCGAAGCATGTGGCAGCGGTCGGCATCGTCACCCTCGCGATGCTGTACGGACGCAAGCGGCGCGGCGGCGATCTCCTTCAACGCCCTCATCGTGCCGGTCGTTGACCAGGGTTCGCATTCTTTAGCATTTGTCGAGTCGCGGTGCCGCGATGGTGGTTTGCGCGTTTGCCTCCGGATGGGACGGGAGCGCAATGTCGTGTTGCGCGCCGCGTCGGCGCACACCTTCCGGTACGAGCGGCTGCACCCGGAGGAGACGATCCTGCCTTGTCTGGTGCGGGAACATCTAGAGACGTTCCTCGCGCAGACCGAAGCGAGGACCGGCACGACCCTGCCCGGGTTCGTCAGAGAGGAGTTCGAGGCCTTTCTCCAATGCGGCAGTCTGGCGCACTGTTTCCTGCGCGTACGCTGTGCCGGCTGCGCCCACGAGAAGCTGGTGGTGTTTTCGTGCAAGCGATTGGGATTCTGCCCTTTGTGTGGCGCGCGGCGCATGGCCGAGAGCGTCGCGCACCTGGTTGACGGAGTTATTCCGCGCGTGCCGGTTATGCAATGGGTGCTATCGTTTCCGATTCCGCTGCGCGTTCTGTTCGCGGCGCATCCCGAACTGCTCACGCCGGTGCAGCGCATCATCCACCGCGTCATCGCGGGGTTTCTGCTGAAGCAGGCAGGCCTGAAATGCGCCACAGCCGACACCCGCGCGGTTACCCTCATCCAGCGATTCGGCTCGGCGGCCAACGTGAACATCCATCGGCACTGCCTGGTGCTCGATGGCGTGTATCGGCGCACCGAGGGCGAACCGGTCTTCCTGCCGTCGCGCGCGCACTCCCGCGCTGAGCTGCAGGGCCTGCTCGACAAGATCATCGCGCGCCTCCTGCCTGCAACAATCGTGTAGCACCCGCAGCTCTAATGTGATGACAGCCTCGGGCAGCCGTCTACCTTGCGGGCGCTCTCGGCCAAGACCAGAGCCTTAGCCCGTTCTACCTGCAGCACTCGAATTCACATGCGTCGTAGAGTCGCTAGGCAGGATCGGAAGTTCTCAGCCTTAACTCAACCGTCCGCGGAAATGGGGTAGAACCCTACTTCACGTTAGACATGTTCTGCGCGAGTAGATCTACCCCTTCGCGTAGCGGCTCTGGCGCACCCACTTGAAAGAAGCCGTGCCGAACGTGTCACTCCGTGTGGCAGGCAATATCCGTTGCAGTGAGAGTTCGGGGGGTTGAAGAATCGGTGAGTGGTAGGGAGTCCGCGAAGATTGCTTGCCTTGCGCCCATTTCCTCGCCTATCCCACGCAGCACGGTGAATGGTGCAGGAGCGCGAGAGGAGCTTCCTCCGCAGGGCCAGACCTCACCACCATATAAATCGATGAATTTTAACGGGTTTTCCCATGGCGTGCGGAGTACGGGTCCGCGGGTGGGGAGCATCAGACCTGTTGCGTTTGCGGTGGCAAGCCATAAAATGACCAAGTAAATGGTCATTTGAGAGTGTAGCCGTGTCGCAGATAAATCTTGCTGAAGCCAAAGCGCGCCTGAGCGAGCTGGTCGATCGCGCTGCTGCCGGGGAACGCATCGTCATTACCAAACGCGGCAAGCCCGTCCTCGAGATGATTAAGCCGCGCCCCGAGCGACAGCGCATCGACCTGAAGGCTCTGCGACGACTGACCGCTGGCCAGCCGAAGCAAAGGCAGGGCGCGGCCGAGGCGCTGCGCGAGTTGCGGGACCAGGCGCGCTATTGATGAGATATGTGGATACCAGTCTGCTGGTGGCCGCGTTAATCAACGAGAGGAACACGGCGTTGGCGCAGCGCTGGCTTGGCGGCCAGTCCGCCGGCGAACTCGCCATCAGCGACTGGGTGGTTACGGAGTTTTCAGCCGCGCTGTCGATGAAGTTGCGCAACGGCGAGCTGGAGCCGACGCAACGCAATGAGGTTCTGGCTTTCTTCACCCGGCTGACGGACGCCTCGTTTCATGTCCTGCCTGTCTCGCCCCTGGATTTCCAGACTGCGGCACGCTTCGCCGATCAATACGCCACGGGCCTTCGTGCCGGCGATGCACTGCACCTGGCCATCGCCTCTCACCATGGCGCCAGCCTGTACACGCTGGACAAGCGTTTGGTCGAGATAGGCCAGGCGCTGGGAGTCGATGCCACGCTGGTCAGGGGTTGACCGTGCGGGTCGGTCTGCTCTCACTCGTGCTGACCACCAAAGCGGATCGCGACCAGCCTTAGCGGGGGGCGGGGCTCGCCGCCGTGGACTGCCACCGGTAAACTGCAGAAAGTTCAACCTGCGCGCTCCTTGCTGGACGAGTCGGGAGCGGCGTATCAATGAGTCAATATCCTCAGACCCTGACTGGAGTCGAGGCCTTGCAGACCGGCAAATTGGATTTCCGTGGACAGAACGTCCTGGTGACCGGTGCCTCCCGTGGCATCGGTCGGGCCATCGCCCAACTCTTCGCCGACCATGGCGCCAGCGTGATCGTCCACTACGGCAACGATGCAGGGGCTGCCGAGGAAACGCTTGCCTCGCTCAAACCCGGGGCGCATCACCTCTTGCAGGCGGACCTGCGGGACCCGACGGCCATCAGCACGCTGGTCGATCAGGCCGTGGAGAAGGTGGGGCGGATCCACGTGCTGGTCAACAACGCAGGCGTCTTCGAGGACCATCCGCCGCTGGAGGTCAGCTACGAGCAGTGGCAGGCCCACTGGAACCGGACGCTCGAGATCAACCTGCTGGGGCCAGCCAACCTCTGTCACTGCCTGGCCGGTCACATGCGTGACCATGGCGGCGGGCGCATCGTGAACGTGTCCTCACGCGGCGCATTCCGGGGCGAGCCTGAGGCGCCGGCCTACGGCGCCAGCAAGGCGGCCCTGAATTCGATGGGCCAGTCGCTGGCCAAGGCGCTGGGGCCGGCCGGCATCCGGGTGTTCACGGTGGCCCCGGGGTTCGTGGAAACGGACATGGCGGCCGAGGTCCTGGCGGGCCCGCGCGGTGAGTTCATCCGCAACGAGAGTCCACTGGGGCGGGTGGCGCGACCTGAGGAAGTCGCCTGGACGGTGTTGTTCCTGGCCGCGCCGGGTTCCGAGTTCCTGACCGGCTGCATTGTCGACGTGAACGGGGCCTCGTACCTGCGCAGTTGAGTCCGGTCCCGCATCGTCACTAAGTGTCAAGAGGATCCGCTCACCATGACCGACCTGAAACTCTATAGCTACTGGCGCAGTTCCGCGGCCTATCGGGTACGGATCGCCCTCGGCCTGAAGGGCCTCGCCTATGAATATGTGCCGGTCCACCTGATCCGCGACGGTGGCGAGCAGCGCTCGCCACGCTATCGTCAGGTGAACCCGAGCGGGCGGGTACCGACGCTGGAGGTGAACGGCCACTTCATCTACCAGTCGATGGCCATCCTGGAATGGCTGGAGGAGCAGTATCCCCAACCCCCGCTCTTGCCGGTCGCCCCCCTGTTGCGCGCTCAGGTGCGCGGCATCAGCCAGATGATCGTTGCGGACATCCAGCCCCTGCAAAACCTCTCGGTCACGCAATATCTGCGCGGTGCATGCGCGTTGGACGATGCCAAAGTCGCGGAGTGGCTGCGCCACTGGATCGGACAGGGCATGGCGGCCGTCGACGAGGCGCTGCAGGGACTCGGGGGACAGACATTTTCGTATGGCGATACGCCCACTTTGGCGGACGTTTGCCTGGTGCCGCAGTGCTACGCGGCTCGGCGTTTCGGGGTCGATCCCGCCCAGTTCTCTACTATTCACCGTATCGAAACCCTGTGCCTGCGAAGCCCCGAGTTTCAGCGGGCGGCGCCGGAGGCCCAGCCTGATGCGGACCTCGGCTCCTAGGGCTTCGGGGAGCCGACTCGAATCCCGTGCCAAGCGCTCGCCAGCTTCGCTATAGTGCCGCCTGCATCGTTTTCCCCTTGAGCTTTTCCGGTGCGGTTCCGGCCGCGCCCGGGAGGATGACCGAGTGTCGGGCAGTCAGATGGCGGCCGGGTTGCCTGTTGGGCGTGCTCTCTACCTGGTGTTTTTCGCGCTGCTGTCGGGCTGCGGAGGGCAGTCGCCCCCGCCATTCCCGCCGCCTGAGGTCAGCATCGCAACCGTCAGGCCCCGTCTCGTCGCGGACTGGGACGACTACACGGGCCGGGTCCAGGCCGTCGACACCGTCGAGATCCGTCCCCGGGTCGCGGGTTACCTGTCTGGCGTTCACTTCGTCGAGGGGGCGCTCGTCGAGAAGGGTGCGCTGCTGTTTACCGTCGATGATCGGGAATACCTCGCGGCTGTGGAGGAGGCCCGCGCGGATCTCGCCCGTGCAGAGGCGCGCCTGGAAGCGGCGCAGAAGGAACTGACCCGGGCCGATGCGCTGATTGGTCAGCGCGCTATTTCACAAGGTGAATTCGACGCCCGTCAGGCCGAGCAGCGCCAGGCGAGGGCTGACCAACAGGCAGCCCGCGCTGCCGTAGCGAGAGCGGATCTCCACCTCTCCTTTACCCGCATTCACGCTCCGATCGCAGGCCGCGCGGGGGAAGCCCTGGCCACGCCCGGCAACCTGGTGGTTGCCGGCGAGTCGCTGCTCACCACCGTCGTCTCGACGGACCCCGTTCACGTGGTGTTCGATGCCCACGAGGAGGCTTTCCTCAGGTATCAGCGTTTACCGCAACAGGGCAAGCGCGAGGTGCGGATCGGTATCACCGGCGAGGAGGGTTATCCGCATCGCGGAGAGCTGGATTTTGTGGACAACGTTCTCAATCCGTCCACGGGCACGCTCCGCAGCCGAGCGATCGTTTCCAATCCGGAGGGCAGGCTGACGCCCGGGTTGTTTGCCCGCGTGAGGTTGATGGCGGGCCCGGAGACGAGTGCCCTGCTGGTGCACGAGCAGGCGCTGCTGACTGATCAGGATCGGCGCTATGTCTACGTGCTGGATGCGGAGAACTCGGCGCGTCGCCAGGACGTCGTCCTGGGCAGGCGCATCGATGGGCTGCGTGTGGTCCTCGAGGGCTTGTCGGAGGGTGATCGGGTCATCGTCGATGGCGTCAGGAAGATCTTCTTTTCCGGACAACCGGTGAATCCCCGCGAGGTGCCGATGGAAGAGCCCGACGCGGGCGTCCCGGCGGCCTGAACGTGGCCCACGCCGACCTGTCGCGGATATTCGTCGACCGGCCGGTCCTTGCCACCGTGCTCTCCGCCTTGATCGTGGTGGCGGGCCTGATCGCCATACCCAACCTGCCGGTCAGCGAGTATCCCGATGTGGTGCCGCCCTCGGTGCAGGTGGTGGCCACCTACCCAGGCGCAAACCCCCGCACGATAGCCGATACGGTTGCCGGACCCCTCGAGGAAGCCATCAACGGCGTCGAGGGAATGATCTACATGAAGTCGACGTCCGGTTCGGACGGCGTCCTGCAACTGACCGTGACCTTTGCCATCGGCACCGACGTCGACCTTGCGGCCGTGCAGGTTCAGAATCGTGTCTCCCAGGTGCTGCCGAGGCTGCCCGAACCGGTTCGCGCGCTGGGTGTCACGACCAGCAAGTCATCGCCCACGCTGACGATGGTCGTCCATCTCGCCTCTCCGGACGGTCGTTACGACGAACTCTATCTCTCCAACTTCGCCAATCTACGGATTCGTGACGAGGTTGCGCGCTTGCCAGGAGTGGGGAATGTGCTCGCTTTCGGCGCTGGTAGCTATGCCATGCGGATCTGGATCGATCCGGCGCGCGCAGCCTCGCGGGGCCTGACCGCCGGAGACATCGTTCGCGCAATCCGTGAGCAGAACGTGGAGGTGTCTGCCGGTACGTTGGGCGGACCGCCCACACCGGAGGGCGTCGTCATCCAGTTGCCAGTGAACGCCCAGGGGCGCTTGGCTACCCCCGAGGAATTCGGTGCCATCATCCTGAAGACCGAGGGCAGCGCGATAACCCGGGTTTCAGATGTCGCCCGAGTCGAGCTCGGTTCCCAGAGCTACGCCATCGGCTCCCTGCTGGACAATGAGGATGCGGTAGCCATCGCAATCTTCGAAGCCCCTGGAGCCAACACGGTCGAGCTGTCTTCCGCCGTGCGCAAGCGGATGACTGAGCTGGCCGGGTCCTTTCCGGAGGGGGTCGAGTGGTCCGTCGTCTACGACCCAACGGTGTTCGTCAGGGAATCGATCCGAACCGTCGTAATAACCCTGCTCGAGGCCGTCGCGCTGGTCGTGATTGTCGTGGTGCTCTTCCTGCAGACCTGGCGGGCTTCCTTGATCCCGCTGGTTGCGGTGCCGGTGTCCATCGTTGGCACTTTTGCAGTGCTGTGGAGCCTGGGTTTTTCCATCAATGTCCTGACCTTGTTCGGGCTGGTGCTTGCCATCGGTATCGTGGTGGATGATGCCATCGTCGTCGTGGAAAATATCGAGCGACACATCGAGCGTGGGATGTCGCCCCGTGATGCCGCGCATCAGGCCATGAGCGAGGTTTCGGGGCCCATCATTGCCATTTCCCTGGTCCTGGCCTCCGTGTTCGTTCCATTGGCTTTCCTCGGGGGCGTCAGCGGACAGTTCTACAGCCAGTTTGCGGTGACGATCGCAGCCTCGGTGCTGATCTCGGCCTTCAACTCGCTAACGCTCTCTCCCGCGCTGGGAGCGGTGCTGCTCAGGGCACGGGACGCGCCGCCGGATTCCCTGACTCGCGCGATTGGCCGGATCTTCGGGCCCGTGTTCAGCCGTTTCAACGCCTTTTTCAGCCGCAATGCCGAGCGCTACTCACAAGGCATCGGGGTGGCGCTCGGCCGGGCTCCCCGGTTGCTGATGATCTACGGCCTGTTGATCGTGGTGACGATCCTGGCTTTCAGGGCGGTGCCGGGCGGCTTCATCCCTACCCAGGACAAGCTCTACCTGTTCGCTGCCCTGCAGCTGCCTGAGGGGGCCACCATCGACCGTACTGAATCAGCGATGCGAAAGATGGGTGAGATCGCAATGTCCACGCCGGGAATCGAGAGCGTGGTGCAGATTCCCGGTTTGAATCCCAAGCACTTCATGAACACACCCAACCTCGGCCTGGCCTTCCTGCAACTCAAGCCGCCATCGGAGCGGGAGCTGGAGGCTTCGGAGATTGCAGCCCACCTCAATGCGGGATTCAGCTCCATCAAGGAAGGGCTTGCCTTTGCCCTGCTGCCGCCGCCCGTGCTTGGGCTTGGCAACGCCACGGGTATCGAGCTCTACGTCCAGGACCGCTCGGGTGCAGGCTATGCAGAGCTCGATCGCCAGACCCAGGCTTTTGTCAACCAGCTGCGTGCGGCGCCCGGGTTCGATCCCACGGGAACCTACAGCGCCTTCCAGTCGAACGTTCCGCAGCTGGAGGCACGCGTCGACCGCGTGCGCGCCAAGGAGCAGGGCGTGGAACTCACCGCAATCAACGAGGCCCTGCAGGTCTACCTTGGCTCGACGTACGTCAATGATTTCAACCTGTTTGGACGTACCTACGGCGTGTACGCCCAGGCGGATGCACCCTTCCGCAGCGAGGTCGCTGACCTTCAGGACCTCAAGGTGCGAAGCGCCGCCGGTGACATGGTTCCCCTCGCCAGCATGGTCAGCCTGGTGCCGAGCGCAGGACCCGATCCGGTGATCCGCTTCAACGGCTACCCGGCTGCAGACGTCAGCGCCGCAATCAACCAGGCAGTGCTGTCCTCGAGCGAGGCCCTGGAGCAAGTGAAGACCCTGGCGTCCGAGGTCCTGCCACGTGGATTCGAGGTCGAATGGACGGACCTGACCTATCAGCAGGTCACGCAGGGCAACAGCGCCATCCTCGTGTTTCCCCTCTGCGTGCTCCTCGTGTTTCTGGTTCTGGCGGGCCTCTACGAAAGCTGGTCGCTGCCACTGGCGATCATCCTCATCGTGCCGCTGTGCCTGTTCTCGGCAGTCGGGGGGATCTGGCTTGTCAATGCAGCACACGGCCTCTGGCTGGCGGCCTTTCCGCCCTCGGCCCCACCCGTCTTTCTCGACAACAACATCTTCACAAAAATCGGCTTCGTGGTCCTGATCGGCCTCGCGTGCAAGAACGCCATTCTCATTGTCGAATTCGCCCGCGACCTCGAGGAGCAGGGGCATGACCCGTTATCGGCGGCGATCGAAGCAAGCCGCCTGCGGCTCAGGCCGATCCTCATGACCAGCTTCGCCTTCGTGGCTGGCGTGATTCCGCTGGTATTCGCGTCCGGGGCAGGCGCCGAGGTGCAGTACGTGATGGGTGTGACGGTCATTTCAGGCATGCTGGGCGTCACCCTTTTCGGGCTGTTTTTCACCCCGGTCTTCTACGTGGTCATCCGGCGCCTGGCCTTGGCCCGGCATCGCGCCCGGCCGGATGGCCCCGCAGCGGGAGAGGGCCTTGCATAGCCTGCCGCTTGGCTTCACGTGCGCCATCCTCCTCGCGGGCTGCACCGTCGGTCCGCACCATGTGGAGCCCCAGCCGGCGCTCCGCGAAGCCTTCGATCAGGCGGAAACCGATGTGCCCGAAACGGATGTTCCCGGCTCGGCAACGCTGTGGAATGCCTTTGGTAGCAGGGAGCTTGATGGCCTGCTGAGCCGCGTCGCGCTGGCCAACCCGAGCCTCGTGCAGGCGCTGGCGCGGGTCGATGAAACGCGCGCGCTTGCCGGCCTGGCGCCCTACGCCTACGTGCCGACGGTGGGCATCGACGCGGGCGAGGAGCGTCGGCGGGAGAGCCTTCTGGACCCGCTCGCCCCGGAGCCGACCGGCAGGACGGAAACCTGGCGTGCGGGGTTCGATGCGGCCTGGGAGATTGATTTATTTGGCAGTCTTCGCAACCGGGCCCGTTCGGCCAACCGTCTAATGGAGGCTGAGGCGGCGACCGTGGAGGCAGTGAGGCAATCCCTCCTCGCAGAAGCCGCACAGGCGTGGTTTGCGCTCGTCGGCGCGCGGCAAAAGCGTGATTTGCTTGGCCTGCAGCATCGTAATCTCGAGGAGTCGGTCAGGATCCTGCAAGCCCAACTCGAGGCGGGGCGTGCCAGTGCGCTGGACGTCGCCAGCAGCCTGGCGAGGGCCCGTACGGTGGCCGCGAGCCTCCCTGCAGCTGAGTCTGAGATCGTGCGCCATGAGCAGCGGCTGGCGGTGCTCACGGCCTGGTCGATAGACGAGTTGCGCACGAGGCTGGATCCCGCGGCGACCATGCCCGAGCTGCCCGTCTACTTGCATGCGGGGACGCCGGAGCAGTGGCTGCGCCGGCGCCCGGACATCCGTGCGGCCGAGCGGCGGCTGGCGGCTGCCACGGCGGACATTGGCGTAGAGGTTGCCGAGTATTTCCCCAAGCTGGAGTTGCTGGGCGGATTTGGCTGGACGGCCGGCTCGGCCGAGGACCTTGGTACCCGGCAGGCTGAACGTTGGTCCTATGGCCCCTCGCTGACCTGGCGTTTGCTGGACGCGGGACGGGTGAGGCAAGCCGTCAAGGCAGCCGAGGCGCGCCGCGATTTTGCGCTCGCCTCGTATCGAGAGGTCGTGTTGCGGGCGCTGGAGGAAACGGAGAATGCCCTGGCTGCGCTGCGAGCTACGCAGCAGTCCGCGATGCTGCTGGAGCTAGCCGTACAAGCAGCCGGTGAAGCCGAGGCGCTGGCAGCGCTGCGCTTTTCGTCTGGCTCGACTGATTACCTGGTGCTGCTGGATGCGGAGCGCACCCGGCTCGAACTCGCCGAGCGATTGGTGGAGACTCGTACCGGGCGCGCCACGGCGTTGGCTGCCGTATACAAGGCGCTGGCTGGAAGCCCCTGACCCGTCGCCCGGGCCCCCTGCGGCGGCCGTGCCGCGCTACTCGGGTTCAGTGTAGCTTCACCCTGGGCACGGTCTGCCTGGAAATCATACGGCCGAGGGTCGCCAGCGAGGTCTTCCAGAACCCATGCAGGGCGATTTC
>JAUMBX010000042.1:12280-29373 GCA_032119515.1 Steroidobacteraceae bacterium
CGATTTCGTGCATCTTGTACAGAGAGAGATACATCCAGCGCGCGAAGGTGCCCTCCAGCCAGATGTTGCCGCGGGAGAAATTCGCCATCAGGTTGCCGATGGTGGTGTAGGTCCCGAGCGAGACCAGTGAGCCGAAGTCCCGATAGCGCCAGGCCCGTGGCTCGCGACCGCCGAGTACGCGCCGGAGGCTGCCGTAGAGGTGACTGGCCTGCTGGTGCGCCGCCTGGGCTCGGGGTGGCACGTTGCGCGGCTCGTGCCCGGGCCACGGCACCGCGGCGCAATCACCCATCGCGAACACCCGCGGGTCGTCCAAGGATTGCAGCGTCGGGCGCACCAGGATCTGGTTCAGCGCATTGACCTGCAGGCTGCAGTCGCGCACGAAAGGGTGTCCCTTGATCCCGGCCGCCCAGACCACGAACTCGGCCTCGATCTTGGTGCCGTCGGCCAGGCGCAGCCCGTCTGTCATCACCTCGGCCACGCGGGCGCCGACGTGTACCTGCACGTCCAGCCCCCTGAGCATCTGGTGGGCAGCTGCCGAAATGCGCTCTGGCAGCGCCGGGAGGATGCGCGGAGCCGCCTCGATCAAGTGCAGGCGGATATGCTTGTCGGGATCGATGGTGTCGAGGCCGAAAGCCACCAGGGCGCGGGTGGCATTGTGCAGTTCTGCGGCGAGTTCGGTACCGGTGGCGCCGGCGCCGACGATGGCCACGTGCAG
This sequence comes from Steroidobacteraceae bacterium, assembly GCA_032119515.1. Taxonomy (GTDB): domain Bacteria; phylum Pseudomonadota; class Gammaproteobacteria; order Steroidobacterales; family Steroidobacteraceae; genus SG8-30. Next base: position 12,996 of record JAUMBX010000042.1, read on the forward strand.
TTGTCCGGGCTTCATCGGTTGTTCCCTGGCGTGGGCTCGCAGGAAGGCGTTGACCAGCCGGGTATGGAAGCGGTCTGCCTGCTGGGTGCTTTCCAGCATCACCGCGTGTTCGGTGACCCCGGGCGTGCCGAAGTCGTTGACCTTGCTGCCCACGGCAATGACCAGCCAATCGTAGCGGACCCGCCTTTCGGGCACGATCTCCAGGCCGCGCTCGTCGCGCATGGGGCTGACCAGGACTTCCTGAGCCTCGCGGTCGAGCCCGGTCATTTCCCCATACAGGTAACGGAAGCCGTGCCAGTGCGACTGGGCGAGATAGTCGAGCTCATGGACATCCAGGTCCATGGTGCCAGCGGCCAGCTCGTGCAGGTGCGGCTTCCAGAAGTGGGTGCGGCCGCGTTCAATCAGGATGATCTCGGCTTTGCCCGGGCGACCCAGTCGGTTACCGAGCCGAGTGACCAGTTCCAGGCCGCCAGCGCCACCGCCGACTACAACGATACGGGGTGTGTGGCTGGTAGGCATCAATCTTCACGAGCAGCGGCCTGAGGTTAGCGAAGTATAAGCCAGCAGTGGATAAGGGGAGGCCTGGAAACAGCCGTCACCCCGGGAGGTTCATAACTAGATTGCGCTGAGTCCATAACGGCTGGGTCTTTTCCGCCAGGATGCCTCAGTGCCTATAGTACAGGCCTGAGTTGCCTGCCGAAAGCTGTTGACATGACTACTTCCATACGCCCGTTGCCTGCCAGTCCGCTCGACCCGGCCCGGGATGACATGCTGCGCCGGGTCGTCGAGGGCCTCGACGCCGCCACGCTGCAGTGGGTGGCCGGCTTTGCGGCGGGCGTCGCCCATGCCCGCGCCGTTGCTGCGACGCCACCGGAGGCTGCGGCGCGACTGGCTGTGGTGTATGGATCGCAGACCGGCAATGGGCGGAGGATTGCCGAGCGCCTGGGCCAGGCTGCCGAGGCGGCGGGTTTTGCAGTGCGGGTCCATGCGGCCGGCGACTATCCCCTTCGGGATCTGGCGAGCGAGCGCCTGATGGCCGTCGTGGTCAGTACCCACGGTGATGGTGATCCACCTGACGACGCCCGGGGCTGGGTGGAACACCTGCTCGGGAAACGCGCCCCGCGCCTGCCTGAGCTGCGCTATGCGGTGCTGGCACTGGGCGATTCCAGTTACCCGAAGTTCTGCGAGACGGGCCGTATGGTGGATGAGCGCCTCGCCGAGCTGGGCGCCCAGCGCCTGCTGCCTCGGTTGGATTGCGACGTCGACTACGATGACCTCGTTGCACCCTGGCTGGAGCAGCTGATCGCTGGCGTAAAGGATACTCTCGGCGCGCTCAAGCCTGCCAACGTCACGCGGCTACGCGGCGTGCCCGCCCCCCAGCGTCACGACCGGGACCGTCCCTTCAGCGCACCCGTGCTCGCCAACGACCGGATCACGGGTAGGGGTTCGAGTCGGGACGTCCGCCACCTGGAGTTGTCGCTAGCCGGCTCAGGCCTGACCTATCGACCGGGCGATGCGCTCGGGGTCTGGCACGAAAATCCACCTGAAGTCGTGGACCAGGTTCTTGAGACTTTGCGCGTCACCGGAGAGGAGGCCGTGTCTGTGGAGGCCTCCACCGCCACCCTGCGCCAGTGGCTGGGTCGGGAACGTGAGATCACCCGCTTGACCCGTCCCTTCCTGGTCCAGCACGCGGAGAAGTCCGGCAGCGCTGACTTGGCGGCTGCGTTGGAGGTTGCAGGGGGAAGCCGCCTGCGCCAGCTGCTGAAGGAATTCCAGCTGGTGGACCTGCTGCAGCAGTACCCGGCTGAATGGGGAGGAGAGGAGCTGGTCCGGGCGCTGCGCCCCCTGGCCCCGCGCCTGTACTCGATCGCCTCGAGCATGGCAGCGGTGGGGGAAGAGGTACACCTCACGGTGGCCGTCGTGGACTACCAGCACGCGGGCCAGAGAAGGCTCGGCGCCGCATCGGCCCACCTGGCCAGCCTGGACGGCGATTCCGCCAGCGCGCGCGTGTTCATCGAGCCCAATGAGCGTTTCCGGCTGCCCGAGGATCCTGCGCGCGACATCATCATGATCGGCCCCGGGACGGGGGTTGCCCCCTTCCGTGGCTTCCTGCAGGAACGGGCGGCTGCGGGCGCGACGGGGCGCAACTGGCTGTTGTTCGGCAATCGTCACTTCGACAGCGAATTCCTCTACCAGCTGGAGTGGCAGGAGGCCGTCCGACGCGGCAACCTGCACCGTATCGACCTGGCCTTCTCCCGTGACCGGGCGGGCCGCTACTACGTGCAGGACCGGCTGCGGGAGGCGGGCGGGGACCTGTATGCGTGGCTCGAGGGAGGCGCGAGCCTCTACGTGTGCGGTGATGCCGAGCGGATGGCCCCCGATGTGCACGCCGCGCTGCTGGAAGTGGTGCGCCGCCATGGTGGCCTCGATGCGGACGGTGCCGAAAGCTACCTGCGCAGGCTCGCCGACGACCGTCGGTACCTGCGGGACGTGTACTGAGATGACCGAAAAGTCGCAAGTCGAGAAGATCAAGCTCGACAGCAGGCTGTTACGGGGAACCCTTGCCGACAGCCTGTCTGATCCCCTGACCGGGTCGATCCGAGAGGACGACACCGTGCTCATCAAGTTCCACGGCAGCTATCAGCAGGACGACCGCGACCAGCGTGAGGAGCGTCGCCGCCAGAAACTCGAGCCTGCCTACAGTTTCATGATCCGTACCCGACTCCCGGGAGGGGTCTGTACGCCGGCCCAGTGGCTCGTGCTGGACGACATCGCCCGCCGCCATGCCAATGGCAGCCTGCGGATCACCACCCGGCAGGCCTTCCAGCTGCATGGCGTGATCAAGTCTGAGCTGAAGGCCACCATCGCCGGGATCAATGCCGCGCTGATCGACACCATCGCCGCCTGCGGTGACGTCAACCGCAACGTGATGGCCAGCTCGAATCCCGTCGAGTCACGTGCCCATGCCGAGGTACACGACTGGGCCCGCAGGCTGTCCGAGCATCTGCTGCCCCGCACCCGTGCCTATCATGAGATCTGGCTGGATGGCGAGAAGGTGGCCGGCACGGAAGAGGCGGAGCCCGTCTATGGCCCGACCTACCTGCCGCGCAAGTTCAAGGCGGCGATTGCGGTCCCGCCGATCAACGACGTCGACCTGCTTGCACATGACCTCGGCTTCATCGCCATCGTCGAGGAGGGAATCCTCCAGGGCTTCAACCTCGCCATTGGTGGCGGACTGGGAACGACCCATGGTGACGCCAGTACCTATCCACGCCTGGCAGACGTGGTGGGCTTCCTGACGCCGGGGCAGCTGCTGCCGGTCGCCGAGGCCGTGGTGACCACCCAGCGGGATTTCGGCAACCGGGCGGTGCGCAAGCATGCGCGCCTGAAGTACACCATCGATACCCACGGCCTCGACTGGTTCGTCGACGAGATGAGCCGTCGGGCCGGATTTAGGCTCGAACCGGCCAGACCTTTCGAGTTCACCTCGAGCGGCGACCGGTTCGGGTGGGTCGAAGGTTACGACGGTCGCTGGCATCTCACGCTGCGCATCGAGGCAGGGCGCGTGGCCGATCGTCCCGGCAGGACGTGGCTGACAGGATTGCGCGAGATCGCCGGGGTTCTCCAGGGAGACTTCAGGCTCACTCCCAACCAGAACCTGATCATCGCCAACGTGCCGGCGGCGGAGCGCTCCACCATTGATCGACTGGTCGCACAGCACGGGCTAGACAGTCACCTCGACGACGCCCCGGTGCGCCGCGATGCGCTGGCCTGCGTGGCCCTGCCGACCTGCCCGCTCGCGATGGCCGAGGCCGAACGCTACCTCCCGGAATTCGCCGCCCGTTTCGAGCAACTGCTGGCGGGGCACGGCTTGCGCAATGAACCGATTTCGCTGCGCATCACCGGCTGCCCTAACGGCTGTGCCCGGCCCTACCTGGCCGAGGTGGCCCTCATCGGCAAGGCTCCGGGGCGATACAACCTCTATCTGGGCGGCGACGCCCGCGGGCAGCGGTTGAACGTCCTGTACCTCGAGAACATCGATGAGCCGGCCATCCTGAACGCGCTGGATGCCGCGTTTGGCCGCTTCGCCAGCGAGCGCCGACCCGGCGAGCGGTTTGGCGACTTCACCTGGCGTGCAGGCCTGGTGCGGGGACAGGCGAGGCACGGGTGAGCCAGATGAACTGGGATGCGGAGTCAGCGAGGAATTCGCCCGCGTTGGTCGAGGAGGCAAACCGCCGGCTGGCCGGCATGCAGGCAACGGAGAGGGTCCGCTGGGCCGTCGAACACCTGCCTCGACAGCACGTCCTGAGCTCGAGCTTCGGCGTGCAGGCGGCCGTCTCGCTGCATCTTGTCACCCGCGAACTGCCTTCGATTCCGGTCATCCTCATCGACACCGGCTACCTGTTTCCCGAGACCTACCGGTTCGTGGACGAACTGGTGCTGCGACTCGACCTGAACCTCAGGGTCTACCAGCCCACGACCTCGCCCGCCTGGCTCGAGGCGCGCCACGGGCGTCTATGGGAACAGGGACGGGAGGGCATCGAGCGCTACAACCACCTGCGGAAACTCGAGCCCATGCAGAGGGCGCTCGCTGAACTGGGCGTGTGCACCTGGTTTGCGGGCTTGAGGCGCGATCAGGCCCGCACCCGGCAGGGCATCGAGCCGCTCGAGTATCGCGACGGCACCTGGAAGCTTCATCCCATCTTCGACTGGAGCGACCGTGAGGTATTCGCCTACCTCCGCAGTCACCAGCTCCCGCAGCACCCGCTCTGGCACGAGGGCTACGTATCCATCGGTGACTGGCATACCACGCGCAGCCTGGCCGAGGCAGGTGATGAGGAGGCTACGCGCTTCTTCGGGCTGAAGCGTGAATGCGGCCTGCACGGTCTGGATGGTTGAGGATCGCCCTTGCGTTACTTTCCACTGTTCGCAGATCTGAGGGGCCGGAGGGTCCTCGTCGTGGGTGGCGGCGAAGTGGCGGCCCGCAAGGTCAGGCTCCTGCAGGATGCCGGCGCCAGCGTCGACCTGGTTGCACGCGAAGTGCTCGAGCCCGCCCTGGCCGACGGCAGCATCCGCTGGCTGGCAACCGAGTTCCAGGAGAGTCAGCTGGAGGGTGCCATCCTGGTCATTGCCGCGACGAGCGATGCAGTACTTAATGAAAGAGTGTCGGCGGCTGCGCGCGCGCGTTCGTTGCTGTGCAACGTGGTGGATGACGCGGCGCGCTCGGGTTTCATTGTTCCGGCCATCGTCGATCGGTCACCTATGGTCATCGCGATCTCCACTGGTGGCGTGGCACCGGTGCTGGCCCGATTGGCCCGGGAACGGATCGAGACGGTATTCGACGAATCGTGGGGGGCGCTGGCCCGTCTCCTGGAATCCTGGCGCGATCGGATCCGCAGCGCCTTGCCGGAGGTCAATGCGCGCCGCCGCTTCTACGAACGGGCACTGCGGGGATCGATTGCCCGTCTGGTCAAGGATGGACGATCGGGGCTGGCCGAAGTGGAGCTTGCGGCGGCGCTCAGTGGACCGGAGGGTCGTGAGATCGGTTCGGTAGTGCTGGTGGGTGCGGGCCCGGGTGATCCGGGACTGCTGACGCTGAATGCATTCAGGGCGCTGCAGGAAGCAGATGTGATCCTGCATGACCGGTTGGTCTCGGTGGAAATCCTCGATCTGGCGCGCCGTGATGCGGATAGGATCCCGGTTGGCAAGGCTGCCGGTGCGCACAGCGTGCCCCAGTCTCGCATCAATGAACTGCTGGTGGAGCACGCGCGAGCCGGTCGACGGGTGGTCCGTCTCAAGGGTGGAGATCCCTTCGTCTTCGGTCGGGGTGGCGAGGAGCTGGAGGAGCTTGCGAAGCAGGGCATTCCCTTCCAGGTGGTTCCGGGAATCACCGCGGCGGTGGCCTGTGCAGCCTATTCGGGCATCCCGTTGACTCACCGGGACCATGCTCAAGCCGTGACGCTGGTGACTGCGCACTGCGGCGAGTCGATCGAGCGGCTCGACTGGGCGGCACTCGCTCGGCCCGCCCAAACCGTGGCCTTCTACATGGGGGTTGCCGCCCTCGGCAGGATCGCCGGGCGGTTGGAAACAAACGGCCGTGATCCGGCCACGCCGGTTGCGGTAGTAGAGAACGGCTCCCGGCACGACCAGCAGGTGACGCTCTGTTCGCTGCGGGAGTTGCCCGAGCTGGCGCTGCGGGGGAGCATCAAGTCGCCGGCCCTCTTGATCGTCGGCGAGGTGGCGGCCCTTGCAGCGTCCTTGCACTGGTTTGGTCGGCCGCCGTCACGGCACGATGATCGACAGGCTGTCCAGTTCGTTGGCCGACGCATCGTAGACCCAGCTCGCCAGGGCGATTCCATCGACGCTGCAGGTAAAGCGCAGCCCGGATACCAGGATCGCGGAGTTGGAATAATCGATCGCCCAGCCATCGAGGTCAGTTGGGACCGCGAAGCTGTCGCTCGCCGCGCCTGACCAGATGCCCGTTACCGTGGCGCCGGGCACCGGCACCCCGAAGGCATCGAGCACCCTGACCCGGCAGATCCCCTGGACGCGCGTCTTGCCCTTGCGCGTGCTGCTCACGTCCATGCTGGCGACGTGCATGGACTCCGCCGCTGAATTGCGCACGTTGAACTGCAGGCTTGTACTCGATTGCCGACCTCCGCCATCGATGGCCATGACGGTCAGTTCGTGGGCGCCGTCGGTCAACGTCCGCGTATCCAGCGCAGCCTCGTAGCGGTCCGCACCAGCCTGCGCGAGGGGCAGCGATGCGCCTGCATCGACTCGATAGGTCACGCCCGTCACCCCGTCCGCATCGGCAGCCAGGGCCTCGACAAGAATGACGCCGCTGACCTGCTGTCCCGTGCCGGGCGACAGCACGCTGAGTGCCGGTGGTGGGTTGGGCGGCGGTCCGGAGCTGCCGCCCGAAGCGTGGAACAACTCGGCCATCACGCGCAGGAAGAGCGCCTGCTGGTTGATCGTGGGCTCGGCGTAGAACCAATCGCCCGTGTCGGTGTAATCGGGAATGCCGTTGCCGTCCATGTCGGCCGCGCCGGGGACCACCACCCCTTCGATGGCCCGCTTCGCGGTGGCTCGCCAGTGGGGGATGCGCGTGTACTCGCTGACTGCAGCCGAGGCGAGCCAGGACTCCCCGAAGGGATTGCGTCCGAAGATCCAGGCCATCTGGTCGACCGCGTAGGCGTAGTAGGTGGAATCCTGGGTCTTCCCGAACAGCCAGAGCGCATCCCAGGCGCCAGAGGCCGACAGGTCATTCTGGCCGAATCCTCCGTAGATGGCCTCGTCGTTGAAGCGCCATGCGTTGCCGAGTTGCCGGTTGCGGGCCCAGTCGCGGCGGCCCCTCAGTTGATCGAGGATGCGCTGCCTGTCCGCAGCCCCGGCGAAGTCGTAGTAGCGTTGCAGGGCCATCGAGCCCTGGAAGTCCCAGGAGCTGGGATTGGTCCAGTCACCTGCCCCCAGGTGGGCAGCCACGCGTCCCGCCGCGTAGTTCAGGTAACGAGGGTCTGCCCCGCCATCTTCCACCAGCTCGGCGCGATGCAATTCGAGGGCCGCAAGGGTGAGCCCCATCTCCAGGTCACCGAAATAAAGCCCTCCGCCATAGGCTCTGTCCTTGACCTGCAGGGGATTGGCCTGTGCCCACTGCCAGGCCCGACGTGCGGCCGAGAGATAGCGTGCATCGCGGAGCACCCGGTAGCCGACCGCCCAGGCGTAAGACGCCTTCGCCGTGATGTCGGCATAACGGTCGGTGTCCAGCGGTCGATCGTCCCGGGTGCCCGGACGGTTGTCCGTGGCGAGGTCTGGACGCCCGTCGAAGGCCGCGGCGTAACCGCTGAACACGCGCTCGTACACCGAGCCATCGGCATGCTGCATCTTCAGCATCCAGTCCAGGGCGTGACGAACCAATTCATGAAGGTCCGGTTGGCCATTGCCATTTCTATCCTCGCCGGACCAGAAGGCGGGTCGCTCCTCTGCCGTGAGCAATAGCAGGTAGGCTGCCCAGGGCGTGTTGCCCATGTATTTGTTGTAGTCGCCGGCGTCGGACCAGCCTCCGGAGACGTCCAGCCGCCCGCCAGGCAGCTGGAGCAGATCCTGCTCGATCAGGCCAGGGTCGCCTCCGCCGCGATCCTTGCGTGTGGCCTGGCGCGCGTCGTCCAGATGATCCGGGCCATGGCTGCCCGGGGTGCCGTCGAGTGCGGTCCACTCCCCTGAAACGCCGGACTGCTGGATGCGGAAGAAGCCCAGTGGATCGACCCGGCGTACGTCGTAGGCCGATGCGTCCACCTCGAAGGCTGCGGAGAACTGACCATTGCTGAGTACCCGGTAACGGCCCGCCGGCAGGGACGCGGCGGAGAAATCGAGCAGATAGGTGTCACCGCGCAGGTTAGAGCCTGTCCAATGATCGGGAAACGCCGCGACCTGGGCGTTGCCCCCCGTAAAGACGACGCGGGACGGGTCCTCGGCCTCCACGACGGCGAAGCCCCGCGCGACGCTGGTTCCTGACGGGACCGTCAGGACTGCCGACTTCGGGTCACCCGGTGCGAAACCGAGCTGCGTGGTGCGAACCTCCGCGGCGGCGGTTGCAAGGGGGAACACGACCAGCAGTGCTCCCCAGGTAACCAGCCGATGCCGCTGCATGGGATCTCCCTCCACCACCCCTGGGAACTTGACAATAAACGAGGAGGTCCCCGTTGCCCATAGGCGTTGTCCCCTATGTCCCGCCAGGGGTGTCCGAGTCGAGCGCGGTACCGGAGCGAAGGTTGGGCAGGGCCAGCATGACCAGACCCACGCCGGCGAGGGAAGGCACGATGGCAGCCGAGAAGGCAAGTTTCCAGCCCCAGTCTTCCACCAGGAAGGCGACCACCAGCGGATAGACGGCGAACCCGAGATTCAGGCCCACGCCCGCCACCACGGCTACCGCCGTCGCGCGGATAGTGGTGGGAAAGATTTCCGTGACGTAGGTGGTCAGGACCGCTGCAGTGCCGTAGAAGAACATGGCGGTGACGCCGAACCAGGCCAGGTTGGCCAGGAATCCCTGCTGGTTCCAGATGACGCCCAATACCGCTAGCGAGCCAGTCGAGGTCCAGAGGATGACCGTATTGCGGCGAGTTGTAAGGTACTCGCCCACCAGGGAGGCACCTAGATAACCGGCCAGCCCGATGCCGTAGGATACGCCGACGACCAACGTGGCATCCTCCGGCGAGTAACCGCGCTCCTGCTGGAAAAAGGTCGGGAAATAGAAGGCCGTTCCCGCGTAGGCGCCGCCGAACAGGAAGAAGGAGAGCCAGCCGTAGATCGTCCGGCTCCGCAGGGCGGGTCCGAACAGTGTCCGCATCGGCTGCGCGGGACGTCCCTCGGATCGCTGCGCCTCGAAACGCCGACTCTCCGGCAGCAGCCAACCGAGCAGGAAGGCGATGGGCACCACGGCCAGTGCGGGAAGGAACATGTAGCGCCAGCCGAAGTTCGCGATCAGTGGCGCGGCCAGCAGCGAGGCCACGAACCAGCCCATGGGGTAGCCGACCTGCAGGAGACCGCCCACGACCCCCCGATAACGGTCGGGGGTCGCCTCCACCACCAGGGAGTTGGCGATGGGCACCAGCCCGCTGCTGAGCGCGAAGGACAGGCAGCGCAGGAGTGCCAGCAGGGTCAGGGATTCGACCAGTCCCATCAGGCCCGCCAGCAGGGCGGAAGTCGACAGGCAGGCGACGAACATGATCCGACGCCCCAGGCGGTCGGCGAGCATGCCGATGAATACCACCATGATCGCGGCAAAGACGAAGGCGACAGACAGGATCTGGCCGATCACGGGCAGCCCGACCCCGTACTCCTGCATGATCGAGGGTACCGCGTAGCCGAAGAAAGACTGGTCCATATTGGTCAGGAACCAGCCGGCCAGGCAAAGCAGGAAGACCCGCAGGGGATAGCCCCGCATCGCCGAAGCCAGGCCGCGGACGTTTTCCTGATTCATGGGATCAGCCTACTGCCCAGTGTTCCACCCACCCGAACACCGCCACCCCGATGAAACTGCCAATGGCGTAGCCGAGCGACCCGCACAGCACGCCGGGGATCAGCAGCGACTGCCAGCCCTTGGCCGAAGAGATCGCCCCGGCGCTAGCCGGACCGCCGATGGCCACCGCCGAGGCCATCACCATCTCCGCGAGGTCCAGCTTCAGCAGCTTGCCCAGCGCCAGCAGGACGATGAGATGGGTGAAGATGATGATCGAGGCGAAGACGAAGAGGATCGGTGCGGCCTCGATCAGCGCCCAGGCATCGGCGCTGGCCCCGACGCTGGCGAGGAACAGGTACATGAGGGCACTGCCTGCTTCCTGGTGACCCGACAGGCGCGCCACTTGTCGTGGCGCCAGCGTACCTGCGGCCAGGGCGAGCAGAGTGGTCACCAGGATGGCGAACTGGGGGAACCCGGCCAGGCTGGCCAGCCAGCGTCCGACCGAGGCCAGTGCGAAGGCCAGCGACAGCGCGGCCAGCAAGCCCGGCACGCTCAACCGCGGCAGCGTGAAGGGCGGAGTGTCCGTGATGGAGTCGGCGTCTGCGCCGCTGCCGTGCCGGTTGGGGAAATACCGGGCAAACCACGCGAGCCCAGGGAGAGCGATGATCAGCAGGAAATGCAGGTTGGTGGCGACGTTGTCGGCCGCGACGCTGGCCGCCAGCAGGCTGCTTTCACGGAACCCGGTGGCTTCGGCCACGGCCGCGAAGTTGAGCGAGCCACCGATGTAGGTGGCGGTGAACACTCCTGCCAGCCTCGATTCCTGTTCGCCCAGGTCAAGCAGGGTCAGGCCGAGCAGCGTACCGGCCACCACGCCGGCGCTGCCGATGAGGAAGGCTGCCAGGGTCGGTCCAGACTCGCGGAGGATGCGCCGGAGATCCGCGCCGAACAGCAGCAGCGGGATGGCGATGGGCACGAGGTAACTCCAGGCGGCATCGTAGACCGGCGAGGCGGTTGGGATGACTCGGAGATTCGAGAGCACGATCGCCGCTGCGATCAGCATCATCACCCCCGAATAGCGCCTGCCCCAGGCGTAGCGCTCGCACCAGAAGCCGAAGGCCGCGAGCGCCAGCAGCACGCTCCACAGGGCAAACTCATTGTCCGGGCCGATCAGTGGCGGCACGTGATGGCCTCTTCAGTGGAGCGGGGCGGATGTTCCCGGGCCAGCGACTGGGACAGAGGGGACCTCAATACCATAATCATCCATTGCGGTCGCATCACGCGCGGTCTCCCGAGAACTTCTCAATCATGGAAGCGTTCTTCCCAGCCAGCGGCCCAGCGAGAGCGCCGGGGTCAGCATCATGCCGGGCACGAAGGCTTGCCCTAGCGTAACCCCACTGCCCAGGATCTCTCCAGCGGCCAACAGGCCCGGGATCGGTGTGCCGCTCCCATCCAGCACCCTAAGGTGGTCGTCCACCCTGAGTCCGGCGCAGGACACGGCGGAATGTCCCATCTGGGTGATTGCATAGTAAGGCGGCTGCTGGATCGTCGCCGGAAGGTGTTTGCGGCTCAGGGGATCGCGACCGGTGGCTACCCCTTCGTTGTAGCGGGCGACGGACCGGACGAGCCCCTCCGGGTCGATGCCGGCCAGTCGGGCGAGGGTGTCGAGGTCCGCGGCCTGATGAAACATGGGATGCGTGTTGCAGTGCTCGCGCAGCTTCCCTGCATCCCAGTCTGGAATGCCGGGCGGTGACTCGGCCAGGATCGCCTCGTCGAGGATCACGTGATAGCGAACCCTTGGTTGCCGGAGCAGAGCCTCTTCCCGGCTGATGGCATCGGGTTCGTCTTCGCGAACGAAGCGCTCCCCCCGGTCGTTGACCCAGATCTCCCATGGCGGGCGCAGTTGCGGCGTGGTGTTGAAACGAGCGTAGATCCGGGCCGGGAAATTGGAAGCGTCCAGGATCGACCCGGCACCTGGCCTGTGCAGGTGGGTGTTGTGTATGGAACCGCCCGCAGCCACGCCAAGCGTCAGACCATCGCCTTGGGAGTGCGGGTAAGAACCCGCGGCATAAGCCGGACAGCCGCACAGTGCTTCGAAGTACTCCGGGTTCATCGCGTAGCCGCCGGTCGTCAGCAGCACGTGCGGCCCGTGGAATTCCGAGCCGCCGGCGACCTGAACGCCCGTGACCTCCCCCCGTTCATCCCGAATCAGCCGGGTGACTCGAGATTGCAGCTGCAGGCGGACGCGTCCGCTGTCGAGTTCTGGCTGCAGTTCGCGACGCAGTACGGCCAGGATGGCCCGCCCCTGGTCGGCAGCCCACAGGTAGCGGGGCACCGAGTAGCCCTCGCGGCCCGGCATCTGGCCGTTCACCGGATGCCCGGCCAGCGGCTCCAGGCCTGCCTCCAGCAACCAGTCGAGGGTAGCGGGCGCCTCGTCCACGATGCGGCGGATCAGCGTCGGGTCTGCCAGTCCGCGCGAGATGCGCATCACGTCGGCGAAATGCGCGTCCGGATGGTCGTCGATGCCCTTGGCGGCCTGCAGCCGCGTGCCGGCTGCACTGACCTGCCCGTGCGCGAGGTGCAGGGTACCGCCAATGTCGTCGGCAGCGTCGAGCAGGAGTACCCGTGCGCCCCGGCGCGAGGCAAAGATGGCGGCGGGAAGCCCGGCGGTGCCGGCGCCGACGATCAGCAGGTCCCAGGAATCGGCGCCCTCGTGCATGGCCTCGCAAGCATACCAGCGCCGGGGTTCACTGCCCTCTCAGGCGCCAGACGCCAAGACCTGCGGGAGGCAGGTCGGCCGAGCCGATCAGGAACGCTCCACGGGGCGTCGAGCCCGCGAGATCGAGTCCTGCCAGGGACAGCGCAGACGGCCCGTAGTTGAAGGCAAAGCAGAGATCACCTGCCCGCCGAAGGCGCAGGTCGGACGGCAGGAGGGTGGGTTCCAGTCCGGCCTCGGCGGCCATGCTTTGCAGGATACCCACGAGCAGGCGGTCATCCGGGCCCGCGCACAGGTAGCGCAGGTTGTTCCAGCGGTAGAGGATGCCCCGGCCATCGTCGAGGCGGAGTTCCGGCTCGAGATCCGTCGCCACGTGCTCGAGCCAGTCCTGGATGGCAAAGCCGGGCCCACTGGCCAGCAGTCCAGGACGCAGCGACTCCACTCGTGCAACCTTGAGGGGCAGGTAGCGCTGCAGTGGTCCGGGCGGCAGCCCGGCAGGGATGGCGAACTCGCGGGTCTTGCTGCCCGCCCGGGGACCGATCAGCACGGGGCCCTTGAAGCGGGCGAGTCCCTCGGCCACCGCCTCCGAGAGCCATGGCAGGCAGGGCACGACCACCATCCGGCAGTGGGACAGGTCCGATTCCGGCGCGAGGATGTCGACGTCCAGGCCGAGTCGGCGCAGGGCCGAATACCACTCAAAGCAGGTGCGCAAGGCCCGCTGACGCTCGCCATGCGGCGTGATGCGCGTGATCCACTCCGATACGTAACCGAACAGCAGGCCGACGGGCGCCGGTGCGGGCCCTGCCGGACCCAGCCCCCGCAATTCGGCAGCCACCTGACGGACCTCGCCAGCCGCCAGGTCCTCGACCGAGTCCGGCCGCAACAGGCCGGCGTGCATCTGCTCCTGCGCGAAGGGCAGCTGTCGCCAGCGGAAGTAACTCACCAGCTCGGCGCCGTGCGCGTGGGCCTCGATGCTCCACAGCCGGACCATGCCCGGCAGGGGTGCGGGGTTGTTGCGCGCCCAGTTCACCGGTCCGGGTTGCTGCTCCATGACCCACCAACGACCCGATCCACAGCCGCGGTAGAGGTCGTGGTGAAAGGCCGCGATATCCGGATGGCCCTGGCGGGCGTAGCGCAGCTTGTCCGCCTCCGGAAAGTCCGCTTGCTCGAGGAAGCCCAGCGGGTAGCTGTCCCAGGAGGCGACGTCGAGATCGGCCGCCACTGCGTGATGATCGAAGTCGGTGAAAAAGCCCATGAAGTTGTGGGTGATGACCCGCCCCGGTGACGACTCACGCAGGATGGCCACCTGCTCGCGATTGAAGGACACCACCTGGTCCGAGGAAAAACGCTGGAAATCCAGGCGGTGGGCAGGGTTGGCCTCGGTCACGGTCAGGTTGGGCGGGTCGATCTGCGCAAAGTCGGCGTATTCCATGCTCCAGAACACGTTGCCCCAGGCCTCGTTGAGTGACCGGATGCTGCCGTAACGTGCGGCAAGCCACTCGCGAAAGGCTCGGCGGGCGGCCTCGGAATAGCTCAGCACCGTGTCGTGGCAGCCGTATTCGTTGTCCACCTGCCAGGCCACCACGGCCGGATGCCGGCCGTAATGCCCGGCCATCGCCTGCACGATGCGTCGGCACTCCGCGCGATATCCTGCGTGTGAAAAACAATAGTGCCTGCGTGAGCCGAAGGTCCTCGACCTGCCCTCGGCGTCGAGGGCCAGCATGTCGGGCATGGCATCGAGCAGCCAGCGCGGCGGCGTGGCCGTCGGCGTGCCCAGGATGATCCCGAGCCCGGCCTCTGCCAGCGCCCCGATGGCGCGATCCAGCCAGGCCCAGTCGAGCGCATCCCGGGTTGGCTCGATGCGCGACCAGGCAAACTCGCCGATGCGCACCCGCGACAAGCCCATCTCCACCATGCGGCGCGCATCCTCAGGCCAGCGGGTTTCCGGCCAGTGCTCGGGGTAGTAGCACACGCCGAGCCGCGTCGGTTCCGTCACAGGCGCTCCAGTTCGACCAGCCAGGCCGTGTGGGGGTGGGTCAGGGGCAGGGGCAGGCCCTGCTCCATGAGCAGGGCACCCTCCAGGATCCAGCCCTCGCGCCAGCGCGCAGGATGGGCCAGCCGTGCCTCGGCAGGCTGCGGCCAGGGCTCGGGCAGGCGCACCCGGTATCGCGCCAGGGGCTCGAGGCCGCGCAGGCGGATAGCGGGAGATTCGTGCGCGGCGGGGTAGCCGAGTTGTGCCACCAGCGCCAGCCCGCGGGTCCCCTGCCAGGCCAGCCAGCCGTAGCGATCCCCTTCCTCGCAGAGGGAGTGGAGAGTGCCCGCGTGCAGCACCTCTCGCCAACGCTTGTAGAGGGCGAGGTGCGCAACCAGCGTCTCGCGTTCCGTCGCTGACATCGTCGTGGGGTCCGCCTCGATGCCCATATGGCCGAAGACGGCGACACGCGCGCGGAAGTCCATGGGCAGGCGACGCCCGGTGATGGGATTGGGGTCGGGCCCCACGTGATGGCCGCAGACCGCCAGCGGCAGCCACTGCAGCCAGCCGCGCAGGCTGGGCAGGCGCTCGACGGAATCGTTGTTGTCGCTGATCCAGGCTCGGCTGCAGCGCTTCAGCAGGGCGTAGTCGATGCGGCCGCCGCCACTTGCGCAGGTCTCGATCTCGAGGCCTGGATGAGCGTTCCGCAGGCGGTCCAGCAAGGCGTACAGGGCCATGACCTGGGCCTGCGCCTTGCCGCAGCGGGGGAACAGCGGCCGGTTGTGATCCCACTTCAGGTAGGCGAGTCCTGCCTCGCGGATCAGGCTATCCAGTCTTCCGAACAGGTAGTCCGTCACTTCCTCGCGCGAGAGGTCGAGGACCAGCTGGTGGCGTTGCGTCGGGCGCTCTGACTCCTGCGCGTGCAGGCACCAGTCGGGGTGTTGCCGATACAGATCGCTGTCCGGGCTGACCATTTCTGGTTCGACCCAGAGCCCGAGATCCATCCCCTGCGCCCGGACCCGCTCGGCAAAGCCGGCCAGGCCGTGTGGAAACACCTCGCATCTGGGTTGCCAGTCGCCGAGGCTGGAGCGATCGTCGCTGCGCCGACCGAACCAGCCGTCATCAAGCACGAAGCGCTCCACGCCCAGCGCGGCCGCCGCCACCACCAGGTCGTGTAGCCGCGCAGGCGACTGGTCGAAGGCGCAGGCCTCCCAGGTGTTCAGGTGCACCTTGCGCGGGCCGGAACGGGCCGGCAGCACTTCATCGAGTACGTGCCGATGAAAGAGCCGGGCGAGCGCGGAGCGCCCCTCGGCGGTGAAGGCGAGGAGGGCAGGTGGGGCCTCGAAGACCGAGCCCGCTGCCAGGCGATGTTCTCCCGGATCGAGGCGTGCGCCGACGGTCAGCTGCAGTCGCCCGTCGTCGTCGCGCTCGATGCGCCACTCGTGATCGCCGCTCCACGCCAGGTGAACGCCCAGGCAGCGCCCTTGATGCTCACCGGCCGCCTGCTCCTCGATCAGCAGCCACTGGCCGCCGCCGAACCCGCTGCGTCCTCCCCGGGAGCTGCCGCTGAGTGTGGGACCGGCTGTCAGGTCCACCTCCGCCGTGCGCATTTCCCGGGCCCAGCGACCCGCGAAGTGCCGCAGGCGGCCAGCCCAGATCGGTAACGGCAGGCTGAGCGAGGCGCAGGCGAGCAGGGTGGGCGCCTCCCCGCCCGAGGTGAGCGTCTGCCGGATTT
>JAUMBX010000042.1:29383-36442 GCA_032119515.1 Steroidobacteraceae bacterium
GTCCAGGAAATCGAACTGGGCCACGCCGTCGCCCGGCTCCGCCGAGTCGAGCCTGAAATCCGGACCGCCTGCCTCGCCGACCATGAGCAGGCTGACGGGCGGGGTACCCGGATGTCCCCGTGCCGGATTGGGCAGGATGGAAGGCGGCAAGGGATGGTCGGGCTGGTTCGGTCGCGCGGCCCGCTCGGCCAGCGCGCATACGGCCTCGAGATCAGCCGCAGGCGGCAGGCGCGGCCCGGCAAAGGCCAGCGCCACGCTGCCCTGCTTCAGGTCGAAGACCAGGGTGGCAGCGGTCGCATCCAGTCGGACCCGATCCGGGAGCTTTGGCACTTTTCCTCCGCGCTGCCTATATTAGCCGAGACCCGGGGGGTGACATGGGCAATGGACTGACGACCGACAGCGCGCTGCAGGTGGCCATCTGCATCGGTCTGACCGTGCTGGTCGGCCTCGCTACCTGGCTGAAGGTCCGCAGCGCGCAGGTGCGCCATGATGGCTCCGGCAAGGACGTGTTCCTGGCCGGTGGCGGTCTCAGCTGGTTGTTCGTAGCCGGCTCCATCACCCTGACCAACCTCTCCACCGACCAGCTGGTCGGCATGAACGGCAACCAGATGCTGCTCTTGGCATGGTGGGAGATCGCAGGCTTCGTCGGGCTGATGATCCTCGCCTGGGTGTTCGTACCCCTCTACTACCGGCACAAGTGCACGACCGTGACGGAGCTGCTGGAACGTCGCTACGGCGGGCGCAGCATCCGCACGCTGATCTCGGGGCTATTCCTGTTCGGCAACGTGGTGATCTACCTGCCGGCGGCCCTCTACAGCGGCAGCCTGTTCATGCAATCGCTGTTTGGTACTACCCTGCCGGTGACCGCGTTTGCGGTGATTCTTGCCCTGATCGGCGCGGCCTATTCGGTGTTCGGGGGACTGCGGGCGGTGGCGGTGATGGACACCTTCTCGGGGATCGGCGTACTGGGCCTCGCCCTGTTGATCGTCTTCCTGGCGCTTGCCGCGGTCGATTTCGACCTGGTCACCGGCGTGCCGCCTGAACGGCTGACCATGATCGGCGGCGACGATTCGCCGATTCCCTGGCACACCCTGCTGACCGGCATGATCTTCATCCAGATCTTCTACTGGTCGACCAACCAGAACATCACCCAGAAAGCCATGGCCGCGCCGAGCGTCAGCGAGGCCCGCAAGGGCGTGCTCGCCGCGGCGGCGATCAGGATCCTGGTGATCCCGCCCATCGTGGTGATCCCGGGCGTGGTGGCCTACAAGCTTTTTGGCGACGTGGGCGATGCTGCCTATGGTCGGCTGGTGGCCGAGATCCTGCCGGGCTGGTTGTCCGGGGCCTTTGCCGCCATGGTGGCGGCTGCCGTGATCACCACCTTCAGCGCCGTGCTCAACAGCACTGTTGCGCTCTATGCGGTGGACTTCCATGAGCAGTTCGCCGGCAAGGTGCGGAACCACTGGAAGCTGGGTGCCGTGGTCTCGGCGCTGGTGACCGTGACGGCCATCCTGCTGGTGCCGGTGTTCCAGAATGCCGAGAGCATCATCAACCTGCTGCAACAGCTGAACGGCCTGTTCTCCATGCCGATCCTGTCTGCGTTCATTGCCGGCCTGCTGTTCCGGGGCGTGTCGGCTGCAGCGGCGATCGCGGGCGTCCTGTGGGGCTTCGCCCTGTATGCCGCCTATACCTTCGTCTGGCAGCCGGTGGGATGGATCACCCTGCACTACATCCACTTCATGGTGATCGTGCTGCTGACCTCGGTGGCGGCGGCGCTCGCCTTCAACCGATGGGCCCTCGGTGGCAGGGCCCGCTACATCGGCCTGAGCCTGCTGCGCGAGTCGTGAACCAGGCTCTCATCGACCGGGCACGCGCCGGGCTGCGGCAGCACCTCGGCAGGGAGGCGGAGGGCTGCGCCTTCGCGCCGGGTCGCGTCAACCTGATCGGCGAACACACGGACTACAACGAGGGCTTCGTGCTGCCCTGCGCCATCGATGCCGGGACCGTCGTGGCCCATGCGTCGCGCGAGGACGGCCGCCTCAGGGTGCTTGCACTCGACGAGCTCGGCGAACCGCTCGATACCTTCGAGCTGGTGGCGGCGCCGTCGCCGCTTCGGCGTGGCCACTGGGCCAACCACGTCCGGGGTGTGGTGGCCTGCCTGCTGCAGGACGCCGCGCTGTCGGGCGGAGCGGATCTGGCCATCGCTGGCAACGTACCGAGGGGCGCTGGCTTGTCCTCCTCCGCGTCCTTGGGAGTGGCGCTGACCCTGGCGCTGCGGGTCGAGGCACCGCAACCGCTCGAGGCGGCGAGGATGGCGCAGTGGTCCGAGCACCACTACGTGGGCTGCCAGTGCGGGATCATGGACCCGTTGGTGGCCGCGGCCGCCACGGCTGGCAGTGCACTGCTGATCGACTGTCGCCTGCCCGCATGGCGCAGCATCGAGGTGCCCGAGGAGGTGGGCATCCTGGTGGTGCACTCCGGGGTGACCAGGGAGCTGGCAGGTGGTGCTTACAATCGGCGGCGCGAGGAGTGTACGAGGGCCGCAAGGCAACTTGGATTGAGCTCACTCCGGGAAGTCGACCTGGCCGCGTTGGGGACCCCGGTACCCGGCCTCGACGAAACCGCGTGGCGCCGCGCCAGGCACGTGGTCGGCGAGAACGCACGGACGCTCGCGGCCGCGGAGGCGCTGGCTGCAGGCGACCTGCGTACGCTCGGCGACTTGTTGCGGGCCTCGCATGCCTCGCTGCGCGATGATTTCGAAGTGACGGTGCCCGAGGTCGATGCGCTGGTGGAGCATCTGAACGCGGCCATCTTCCACGACCTTGGCGGGCTCGGCGGGGTGCGCATGACGGGTGGCGGCTTCGGTGGCTGCGTGGTGGCGTTGGTCCAGCGTGCCGGCATCGCGCTGCTGGAGCAGCGGGCCCGGGAGGCGCTGTCAGCCGCGGGCGTGCAGCGGCCCCTGGTGTTCCAGTCGCGCCCCGGGGCAGGGATGCAGGCGCTGCGGCTCAGCTGAGCAGTGCGCCCAGTCGTTCCACGAACAGGTCCTGGCCGAGGTGGACGTTGGCCTGCCAGTCACGGCCCGCATCCTCGTTGGCGGCATCCGTCACGTACTTGAAGGATCGCCACGGGGTACCAGCCCGACGGCAGGCGGCGGCAATCGCGAACAACTCCATGTCCACCAGGTCGACCGCCCGCTCTGCCAGCCAGGGATCGTGGCCGGTGACGAAGCGATCCCCCGTGGCGCATACCACTCCCGGCCAGCCGGATGCAAACTCGTCCAGTCCCGGTTCGAAAGGCGTGCGACCACGCGGAGCCAGCGGCTCGGCGTTGATGTCATGCTGGATCACCCGACTCACCTCCAGCAAGCCGCCGAGACCCGCCCGGACGGCACCGGCGGTGCCGAAATTGACCACCAGGGAGGGCTTGAATTCAGTCAGGGCCCGCGTGACCGCACAGGCGGCATTGACCTTGCCCACGCCGGTCATCACCTGCGTGATGGCATCAGGCAAGCGACTGCCGATCAGTTCAAGCTCGAGTGCGCTGACTACCAGGATGCCGCTAGCTGTTTTCATGTCGTCAGTCTATCAGGGACTCACAGGAGCGCAGCCCCTGCCTAGGCTTGGTATCCTGTCAGCAGGCAGACTGCAGGCTGGAGCTGATCATGGCTGAAGACCCCAAGAAATGGCTGGAGAGGGCGATCACGGGTAAGGGCTGGCATGAACGCCCGCGCTCCGGTGACGGAGGTGGCGCCCAGCCGCCGAGACCCGTGAAGCTGGACTTCTCGCTGCGCTCGGTGGGCCTGGTGCTGGGCGGCTTGCTGGCCATCCTGGCTGCCTTCAGCAGTTTCTACACGGTGCAGCCGGAGGAGCGGGCCGTCATCAAGCGGCTTGGGCGGGTGATAGGCATCGCCGACCCGGGCCTGCATTTCAAGGTGCCTTTCGGCATTGACCAGGTCCAGTTCGTGGCCACCGAGCGGGTGCTCAAGCAGGAGTTCGGCTTTCGCACCGGGCAGGACGCCGACGATGAGGGTCGTACCCGCTATGTCGAAGAGGATTTTTCGATCGAATCCCTGATGCTGACGGGGGACCTGAACATCATCGTGGCAGAGTGGGTGGTTCAGTACCGCATTGCGGACCCTATCAAGTTCCTCTATGCCATGCGGGAGCCTACCGGGACGCTGCGCGACATCGCCGAGTCCGTCATGCGACGGGTCGTCGGGAACCGCATCGGCAGCGAGGTGCTGACCACGGGCCGCGTCGAAATTTCCAACACGGCGAGGGACGAGATCCAGGCCGCCATGGATCGCTATGACAACGGGATCCAGGTGATCACGGTCGAGCTGCAGGACGTGGTGCCGCCGCCACGGGTCCAGCCGGCCTTCAACGAGGTCAACGAGGCGCGCCAGCAACGTGAGCGCATGATCAACGAGGCCAACAAGCAGGCCAACCAGTCAATTCCGAAGACGGAGGGTGAGGCGAACCGGCTGGTGTCGGAGGCGGAAGGCTATGCCACCGAGCGCGTCAACCGCGCGCTAGGCGAGACGGCACGCTTCAATGCCGTGCTGACGGAATATCGACTCGCCCCGGAGGTCACGCGCTCGCGGCTGTATCTCGAGGCGCTGCGCGAGGCGTTGCCGCGGGCCGGCTCGGTAGTGGTGGTGCAGGATGGCCAGGCTTCACCCCTGCCGCTCCTCAACCTACGCGATGCACAGCCGCCCAGGCGGCGCAACCAGGATCGGGAGGGCGGCGAATGAGCAAGCTGATGCTGTGGGTGGCAAGCGCGCTGGTAGCCTTCCTGGTGCTGGCCAATTCCCTCTACGTGATCGACCAGGCCGAGCAGGGCATCGTGGTGCAGTTCGGCGAGCCCATCGGCGAGGTGGTCGACTCACCCGGGCTGCACTGGAAATTGCCCTTCATCCAGGAGGTGCGCCGCTACGACCGGCGCATGCTGGCCTGGGACGGCGACGTCTCGCAGATCCCGACTTTGGGCCGGGAGTTTGTGGTGGTCGACACTACGGCGCGTTACCGGATCGCCGATCCCCTGCAGTTCCTGCGTTCGGTCCGTGACGAGGCCGGGGCGCGGACCCGCCTTGACGACATCATCGACTCGGTGGCCCGTGACATCGTCTCCGGCACCAACCTCGAGGAGATCGTGCGCTCTGCCGACTGGCAGGTGAACCTCGCCGAAGTGGCGGAGGTAGCCGAGCAGGCGGGCGTGGCGGTCGAGCAGCTGGACCTGGAAAAGCCCAAGAAAGGGCGCGGCAAGCTGGAACAGGAGATGCTGGCGGCGGCGTCGCGCCTGATGCCAGGCCTCGGCATCGAACTCATCGACGTGCGGATCAAGCGCATCAACTACATCGATTCGGTGCGCACCCAGGTCGAGAGCCGGATGATCGCCGAGCGGCAGAGCATTGCGGAGCGTTTCCGTTCCGAGGGCCAGGGCCGCAGCCAGGAGATCCTGGGCGACATGGAGCGCGAGCTGCGCCGGATCCGCTCGGAGGGCGAGCGCAAGGCCAAGGAGATCCAGGGCAGGGCCGATGCCGAGGCGACCCGTATCTATGGGCAGGCCTACGGCAAGGACCCCGAGTTCTACAAGTTCTTCAAGACCCTGGAGAGCTTCGACGCCATCGGCGAGAACAGCACGCTGATGCTCGACGCGGACTCCGATTACTTCCGGTACCTGGATTCCAGCCGGCGGCGCTGAGGCAGGACCTCAGCGCGCGCCGAGTTCCTCCAGCAGGGCGGTGGCGCCGTAGACCTTGTCGAGCGCCTCCTGCCAGATGGCCGGGTGCACTGCGACGGAGCGGTTCTTCTCCGTGTCGAACCAGTAGGCGCCGGAAATGGAGTGGATGTTGCCGTCGAACATCACCCCCACCACCTCGCCGCGTGCATTCAGCAGCGGGCTGCCGCTGTTGCCGCCGACGATGTCGTTGTTGGTCGACAGGTTGAAAGGAGTCGTCAGGTCCAGCCGGTCGCGGGCCGCCATCCAGCGCTCCGGGATGCGGAACGGAGCCTGCCCCGTGGCTCGGGCAAAAGCCCCTTCCAGCCGGGTGTAGGGCTCGATGCTGCGCCCCCCTTCCTGCCAGCCCTGGACGGTGCCGAAGTTCAGGCGCAGGGTGAAGGTGGCATCCGGATACACCTCGGTGCCGTAGAGGTCGAAGCGGGCCCGCGCGATCCGCTCCTCCGCGTTGCTGGCCACCGCCTCGACGTCATCCTCATAGCGCTTGCGCAGGGCACGGGACCGTTCGTCCACGGAGCGCGCCAGCCGGATCATGGGGTCCTGGGAGGCGTCGATCGCCTCCTGTCCGCCTTCCCACAGGCGCAGGCGTTCCTCGGCATCACCGAGACGTGAGCCGGTGACCAGCGCGTTGGCCAGCGTATCGGGCGAGTCGGTGGCCAGCAGTTCACGCACCACCGGGTGATCCGGTCCGAGCCATTCGCGCATCCGCTCCAGGCTGAAGGACAGCGTAAGCGTTTCGAGCTCCGGATAGACAGGTACCGGTGCGGCCATCTGCTGCCTCAGCCGGGGCAATCCCGTATCGGTGAATTCCCGAAGGCGCTCCCCATCGGGTTTGCCCCGCTCGGCGGCGCCCCGCACCAGGGTGCGGGCATAGCGAAACAGCCGGCTGTTGAAGCCGGCGCCGCCCTCGAGGAAGCCGTACTCGTTGGCCATGCCCGCATAACGCTGGTTGGCCTCGACAATCTCCTGCCAGGGATCACCCATTCCTGCGAGCGAGGGTCGGGCGGCAGCATCGGCGCGCAAGCTCGCCTCGCGCTCGCGCTTCTCCCGCATCAGGTTCTCATCCAGCAGTGCGTCGAGAAGCTTGCGCCGCACCTTGATGCCGTTTTCCAGGCTGAACAGGGGATCCGCGCTGATGCGCTGGTTGGCCTCGCTCCCCTTGGCAAACTGGATGTAACGGCCGCGCAGCTCGCTGGCACGCAGCAGCGAGGGCGGCAGGTCGATGCTGCGCAGCCGCTCCAGCTGGGAAACCGTCAGCAGGCGATCGGTGGAGCCCGGATGACCGGAGACCAGCACGAACTCGCCCGCCTGTGGGCCCTC
>JAUMBX010000043.1:0-5938 GCA_032119515.1 Steroidobacteraceae bacterium
TCACTGATGCCGCGCGCCATCTCAGGCCCCCAGGCCGGGAGCGGCCTTCCAGAAATAACGACGGAATCCGCGCCGACTGTCGACATCCTTGATCCGGAACATGAAGCGCACGGGCTTGCCGACGGCAGCCTCGCCGGGAGCGAAGTCGGTGAATTCCATGAAGACGTTGCCGCCCGCCTCGAACAGGACGTTGCCGTAGACCAAGGGCGGACGCGCAGAGTAGGCCAGCCAGTCCTCGGTGAAGGTCTTGATGCGGGCTGGAAGCTCGGCCAATCTCAGCGGCTCCTGCGTATCCGTCTCGCGGCAGGTCGGAGCCACGCAGACCCGCGAGAGGGGGAACTGCAGCGCGTCACAGCTGCGGCAGCGGCCGCCGGTGAATCCGGTCACCACCTCGTGCTTGCGCCAGGCGACCGTCTGCGCGGTTCGGTTGTCGCGCTCCGCGCGCATGCCGAACTCCACCGGCAGCAGGCCCTGGTGGGACAGGAAGCGGGTGTAGTGGGTCTCCTCACGCCGAGTGGAGAGTGCCTCTGCCAGGCCGAAGCCGCCTGGCTGGCGCTGGCCTGTGGCACGCAGCAGGATGGCATCCACGCCCTGGCCGAAGCCGATGACCAGCACTCGCTCGTTCTGCTTCGCGTCTGCCAGCGCGCCGGCCAGCATCAGGAGAGGCTGCCCGCAGCCGGTGTCCCCGAACTCCGCTGCCCGGTCCGGGACCAGGGCCTCCCCACGCAGACCCGTGGCCTTCAGGACGCTGCGGGCGGTCGCGGCCGGACAGGCCAGCACGACCTTGTCGACCTCCGCCGCCTGCAGGCCCAGCCTGGCCAGGAGCCTCCCCACGGCTTGGCTGACCAGCGGGTTCCAGCCCGCCTCGCGGGCCCAGCGTTCCTCCAGCACGTAGTCGAAACGGGCACCGCTCTCGCGATAGTGGTCGACGAAGTCTGCGGCGAGGTGCTCGCTGCCGAGGCACTCGGCCAGTCCAGGCGTCGGGCCTACCACCGCTGCCGTCGCGCCGTGGCCATACTGCAACTCCTGCGGGCTACCGGGCTTGGCGAGGCGCTGATCGGAGGCCACCACCAGCGAGGCTGCGCCGTTGCCCGCGCTAGCCAGTGCCGCCGCCAGGGCGCTGGTCCCCGCTCGCTGGGAACCGCCGGCGTCGTTGACCCTCAGCGATGGCTCGAGGCCAAGAGCCGTGGCCAGGAGAACTCCGTTGGAATGATCCGCAAAGGGCGCCGTGGTCGAGGCGAAGGTCAGTGAGCCGAGCGCGCTGCCAGGGGCGCCGGCCAGGGCGATCCGCGCAGCCTCGACCCCCATGGTCAGGCTGTCCTCGTCCCAGTTGCAGGTCGCGACCTCGCCCTTGACCCGGGCCTTACCCTGGCCGAGCCAGCCCATGGCCTCGGCGATGGTGGTCCTCGGCAGACGCAACCTTGGCAGGTAGCAGCCCAGCGAGGTGATCCCTGCCATCGGTCAGCGCTCGACCCAGTCGGCCAGCATGGGCTGCACTCGCAGGTGCTCAGGGATCCGCTCGGGCCCGATGCGCCGATCCAGTTCCTCGTGCCAGTGATAGATACGACGCTCCTGGTAGTTCAGGGTGACGCCGGCAAAGGCCTTCGATTCCACCGATTCCTGGATCTGCGCTGCGAACTGGGTGTCCTCTTCGAGGATGCGCTCGAAATTGTTGATGCGCGTTTCCCACAGCGGGTCGAGCGGACCGTCACCCCAGTCCGGGGCGAACCAGATGACCTCGATTTCCATCTCCCGGTCGCCGGTGGGCCAGAACAGCAGGAACGGATTGCCCGTCGCGTCGACTGGCGTCACCAGGTTTGGGTAGAACATGAACGACGGGTTGTTGGACAGGGTGATCTCGGTCGCGGTTTCGATCCTGCGCATGCCGCGGGTGCCGGGATCCTGCCAGTCCGGGCGACGGTTGGGGGTGATCATCAGCGAGTGTCCGCGCGGCCACAGGGTGATATGGGTTCCCCGATGATCCAGGAAGCGGTCCACCGTGCTCTGATGGATGGACTTCAGGTGATAGACCTCCATGAAGGCGTCGAGCAGCACCTTGACGTTGCATTTCACGGGGTAGGAGCGGCGGTCGATGTGGCGCACCTGGTCGGGCTGGATCTGCTCGAGGTAGCCCGGCATGCGACCCAGATGCTGCAGCAGGGGCTCCGCTGCAGGATCCTCGTTCACGAAAATCCAGTTGCCCAGCCGTTCGCAGCGCACCTCGACCAGCGGATAGTCCTCCATGCGCAGGTCGACGAAGTCGCGCTTGTCCCGCAGGTTTATCAGCTTGCCGTCGAGCGAGTAGGTCCAGCCGTGATAGCCGCAGACCAACCCGTCGACCTTGCCGGTGCAGGTCTTGACCAGCGGGGCGCCGCGATGGCGGCAGGTGTTGTAGAAGGCCCTGACCACGCCGTCCTTGCCGTGGACGACGAGCACGGGCGAGCCGGTGCGCCGGAACAGGTAGAAACTACCGGGCTCGGGAATTTCGTCGAGGTGGCAGGCATAGAGCCAGGCGCGGCGCCAGAGGTACTCACGCTCCAGCGCCTGGAACCCCGGGTCCGTGTACCGTCCGCCGGGGATCACCGGCAACTTGGGAAAACCCCCGGGCGGTGCGGTGCGGTCCGCCTCGTAGCGCATGCCGGCCTTCAGCCTTTCAACGGTTTGCGCGTCCATGTCTACTCCCATCTTGCCCGGTTCGTTACGCCTTTCAAGGGTACAGGATGGGGGCTAATAAAATAAACAGGCCTGACTGTTTTTTTGGTGGGTGCCGGTGTAGAGTCCAAGGCTATGGCAGCACTCATCCTGCACCACCACGATCCCTCGCCCTTTGCCGAGAAGATCAGGCTGGTGTTCGGCCTCAAGGGGCTGGCGTGGTCTTCGGTCCAGCTGCCCATGGTCATGCCGAGGCCGGGCCTGATGCCACTCACCGGCGGCTATCGCAAGGTCCCGGTCCTGCAGGTGGGTGCCGACGTATATTGCGATACCCGGCTCATCGCCCAGGAGCTCGAGCGCCGCCACCCCGAGCCCAGCCTGTTCCCTGATGGCAGCGTGGGGCTGGCGCTGGCGCTCGGCGCCTGGAGTGATCGCAGCTTCTTCGATCCCGGTGCCGGGCTTTCGATGGGCCTGAACAAGTCGCTGATCCCGAGTGAGGTCATCGAGGACCGCAAGGGCTTCTTCAACTTCATGGATTTCGACCGGCTCGAGCAGGACATCCCCCATCTCTACACCCAGTTGCGGGCCAACCTCGTGCTGCTCGAACGCATGCTGGAGGATGGCCGCCCGTACCTGCTGGGAGACCACCCTGGATGGGCCGACATCAATGCCTATTTTCCGGTGTGGATGGCCCGCGGCAACATCGGCGATGCAGCCCGCTTGCTGGAACCGTTCACGGCCCTGCGCGCCTGGGAGGCGAGGATGCAGGGCATCGGCAACGGCAGCCGCAGCGAGCTGGAGGCATCTGAAGCGCTCGAGATGGCCAGGCATGCCGAGCCGCTGCCGCCCTTGGGCGTGCAGGCCGATGATCCCCTGGGGCTCGAGGCCGGGGCGAGGGTGGTCGTCACGCCGGACGACTATGGGCGCGTTCCCGTCGAGGGCGAGCTGGTGACCCTGACCGACTGGGAGGTCGCCGTCCGGCGGCAGACGCCCGAGACCGGCGAGGTGGTGGTGCACTTCCCGCGCCTGGGCTATCGGATCAGCCCGGCCGCATGATCGAGCTGCTCTACTACCCGTCGCCGAACGGCTTCAAGGCGGCGATCATGCTGGAGGAGTGCGGGCTGCCGTATCGCGTGACACCCGTCGACATCACGCGCGGTGAGCAGTTCGAGCCGGCCTTCCTGGCCGTTTCGCCCAACAACAAGATTCCGGCGATGATCGACCATGACGCGCCCGGCGGTCCGCTGCCGCTGTTCGAGTCGGGCGCCATCCTCATGTATCTGGCGGAGCGCAGTGGTCGCTTCCTGCCCAGCGACCTGCACCAGCGTTATGCCGTGATCAAGTGGCTGTTCTGGCAAGTGGGGGGACTGGGGCCCATGGCCGGTCAGGCGCATCACTTCCGGGCCTACGCCCCGGAGCAGGTTCCCTATGGCATCAAGCGCTACACCGATGAAGTCAACCGCCTCTACGGCGTCATGGACCGCGCGCTCGCCGACACCGGTTACCTGGCGCAGGAGTACTCGATCGCCGACATGGCCGCCTGGCCGTGGGTGACGACCTGGGAGCGGCAGGGCCAGCGCATCGAGGATTTCCCCAACGTCGGGCGCTGGTACGAGGCCATTGCGGCCCGGCCGGCCGTGGTCCGTGCCAAGGCGCTGGGGACCGAGCGTCAGGCCGACCGCGAGGGGTACCGCTTCCTGTACGGGCAGACCGCCGGGTCGGTGCAGGCCATGTCGGATCACAAGGGAGAGCAGCCTCATGAGTGAACTGATCCTGTGGAGTTATGACGCCAGTCCCTTCACGCAGAAGGCCCTGCTCATGCTGGGCATCAAGGGTGCCGATTACGGCTGGGTAGAGACGCCCATGCTGCCGCCCAAGGCGGACCTCGTCGCCCTGACCGGCGGCTATCGGGGCACGCCGGTGCTGCAGGCGGGTGCCGACGTCTACATCGACTCACAGTTGATCGCCCGGGAACTCGAGCGCCGTATCCAGACGCCGCCCCTGTTTCCGCTGGGCTCAGGGCTTGAACTGGCCATGGTCAAGTGGAGCGACGCGTTCTTCCGCAGCGCACTCAAGGTGGCGCTGGCCCTGATGCTGCCCCACTGGCCTGAGGAATTTCGCAAGGATCGCCAGTTCCTGTTCCCGGACATCGACTTTGAGACGGTGGCAGACGAGGCGGAACATGCCAAGTCGCAGTTCCGCGCCCATGCCGCCCTGCTCGATCAGCAACTTGCAGGGAAGGACTTCCTCGGCGGCAGCCGGCCGGGCCTCGCGGACGTGCAGGCCTATCCCTTCACCTGGCTGGCGCGCGGTGCCTTCACTGACCTGGCGGGCCAATTACTGGAGGGCTTCGCGGCGCTGCAGGCCTGGGAGCAGCGCATGGCCGGGATCGGTGACGGTCGGCGCACACCGATGGCGGCAGGCGATGCCCTGGGCCTGGCGCGGGCCAGTACGCCACAGCCCGTTGCCGGGATCGATGCTTTGGATGCCGCCCTGCTCAAGGGCTCGACCGAGGTGGAAGTCGCCCCGGACGATACCCGGCGCGGCGGCGTGCGGGGCAGGCTGGTGCACTCCAGCCCTACGGAATTCGCGGTCCATCGGGCCGATCCGGCGACCGGCGAAGTCGTGGTGCATTTTCCGCGCCTGGGTTATCGGCTGACGCCGGCAGGCTGAGCCGTCAGACCACCCCGCGGGCGCGCAGCCCCTCGACGGCACCGGCGTCGTAACCGAGGCTCGAGAGGATGTCGTCCGTATGCTCGCCGAGCGTGGGCGGGCGTCGACTGATACCCGCCGGCGACCGTGAGAATGTCACCGGCAGGTCCGGGACCGTTGCCGGGCGGGGCAGGCCCGGGTAGTCGTCGATCTGGCGGAAGATGCCCATCGCTGCCGCCTGGGGATCGTCGAGCGCCTGCTGCGGCGTGTAGACCGGACCGGCCGGCAGTCCGGCGGCCTCGAGCGCGGCAATGGCCTCGGCGCTGCTGTGCTCCGCACACCACGCGCGCATGCGGGCCAGGATGGGTTCGCGGTGCTCGCCGCGCAGCGCGTCCGAGGCAAAGCGCGGATCTTCCGTCCAGGTCTTCTCATCGCCCATCAATCGCGCCCAGCGCCGGAACAGGCCGTTGCCCACCACGTGGGTGAGCACGTGACCATCACGGGTCGCAAAGACGTCCGACGGCGAGGAGGTCTGGACGGTATTGCCCGTGCCCACTCGATCGGCTCGCGCCACGCCCTGCTCGATCAGGTGCGAGCCGAAGACCGACAGCGCGGTGGCCTGCAGGCTGCCACT
>JAUMBX010000044.1:0-2141 GCA_032119515.1 Steroidobacteraceae bacterium
GTCGATCGTGGCCCGGTGGGTGACGCCGAGCGGCAGGGTGCGCAGCAGGGCATCCGCGGCGCGCTTATAGGCGAGGATCGCGAGCGTATTGTAGTCGTTGAAGATGCGCTCATCCTCCAGCCGGGTAAAGGCCTTGCAGCGTCCATCCACGGCCCGGTTGTGGGTGGCGAGATGACTGGTGGCAAAGCGAGGGGTGACGCCCAGCGAGGCGCCGAGCTGCATGGCCAGTGCCGAGGCCTCTTGCAGCGGTGACCTGGCGTCGCGGCTGGTGCTGGTGATGCCGTGCCGCTCGCAAGCCGCCATGTACAGGCCGACGTTGCCCAGCAGGTCGAAGCCACGGTCGAAGCCCTCGTCGGTGTTGCCCTCGCGCAGTAACCTGCCCACATGCTCGCGGCCGCCCTCCAGCAGGGCCTGCTTGAGTTCGGTGCCGATTCCCTCGATGTTGGCACGATCCCGCTGGGCAAAATACAGCTCTTCGAGCGAGGTGTTGAGGTCGGCAAATTCGCCGCGAATCCATTGATCAAAGGCCAGGGTGTTCTGTGACAAGTCGTGGTCCTCCCGCTACCGGTCTGATGCGCCAGTCCAAGCAGCCTTTGCGTCCGGGCCCGGCCTGATGGAATATTCGCCCACATAGTGTCGGCTTGCGCCGGTGGGAGGTCCAGCCTGTCATGATCAGATCAAGTGTATTGCTGCTGCTCTGCGTCCTGGTTCCACCGGCGCTCGCGGATGCCTATTCCGTACTGCCGCCCCGCGCGCGGGTCGAGGCCGAGAACAGGATCCTTAATGCACGGCTGGACTTCCTCCTGCCCCGGCTCATGGCCGAGACCGGCTTTGACATGTGGCTGGTGATCAACCGCGAATATGCCGAGGACCCGGTGTATTTCTCGCTGGTGCCCCAGCCCAGCTTCGCGGCCCGGCGGACTACCATGCTGGTGTTCAACCGCCTTGACGATGGCAGCGTGGAGCGCCTCTCCGTCAATCGCTATCCGCTGGGCCCGCCTTACGAAACGGGCTGGTCGGGAGGCGAGTTGGAGGCGCAGTGGCAGGCACTCGCTGATCTCATCGTGGAGCGTGATCCGGCCCGCATAGGCATCAACGTCTCCGAGCAGTGGGCCGTCGCCGACGGGCTGACCCAGGGTTTGGCCGGTCGGCTGTCCAAGGTGCTGCCCCCGGAATTCGCGAACAGGCTGGAGCCTGCCGAGGAACTGGTGGTGCGCTGGCTCGAAACGCGCATCCCCGAGGAACTGGCCTTCTATCCCCACGTGGCCAGTATCGCCCGGGCCGTCATCGCGGAGGCCTTCAGCTCCAGGGTGATCACCCCCGGTGTCACGACCACCAGCGACGTGGCCTGGTACATCCGCGAACGCTTCGAGGCGCTTGGGCTTCGTCCCTGGTTCATGCCGTACGTCAACCGGCAGTCGCCGGGACTCAGTTGCGAGCAGGAGAGCGATTTCTGCGGCGAGGCCGGCATCATCCAGCCTGGCGACGTGTTGCACACGGATGTGGGGATCTGCTACCTCAAGTTGTGTACGGACACCCAGGAGATGGGCTACGTCCTGCGTCATGGAGAGGCAGTCGTGCCTGAGGGGCTGAGAGCTGCGCTCGCGGCCGGCAACCGTTGGCAGGACCTGTTTGCCCGGGAATTCCGCAACGGGCGCACCGGCAACGAGGTGTTGGCAGCCACCCGGGCCGCGGTCGAGGCCGAGGGAATCTACAGCAAGACCTACACCCATCCGCTGGGCTATTTCGGGCATGCGCCCGGGCCGACCATCGGCATGTGGGACAACCAGGGGCCCACGCCAGGGCAGGGTGACTGGCCGCTCTATCCGAATACTGCCTATGCGATCGAGGGTAACGTCAAGGCCAAGGTGCCCGAGTGGGACGGCCAGTGGGTGCAGGTCAAGCTCGAGCAGGGGGCCCTTTTCGACGGCAAGCGGGTGACCTACCTGGCGGGCCGTCAGGTCGAATGGCACGTGATCAAATGAGCCTTGACGAGACCTACATGCAGGAAGCGCTGCAGCTGGCGCGCCAGGCCGCGCTGCAGGGCGAGGTGCCGGTCGGAGCCCTGGTCGTCAGCGCAGGCAAGGTGGTGGGCCGGGGTTACAACCAGCCCATCGGCCGCGCCGATCCCACGGCCCATG
>JAUMBX010000045.1:0-6038 GCA_032119515.1 Steroidobacteraceae bacterium
CACTTACATTGTAACTGTCACTTCAATGTTCACGTTATACTGCCACGCCCACTCATATTCCACGGGTATTGTGTTCTTGCAGTGGTTCTTATAGTTGATGTTTACTTGAGGAGCAAAGAACTTTATAACGGAAATGAGACCGTGACAGGCAGCGAGGAGCATTATTTCACCGCCTGGCTTGCCTAACACATGCACTCCGACCTTACGCAAGGCAGCCTCAGCCTCTGGGCCTCGCTGTCCCGCGGGTACAAGGCAGGCGGTTTCAATATCGGCATCGGGGTGCCCGAGGATCGGGCTGGTTTCGATCCCGAGTACCTGTGGTCGGCGGAGGCCGGATTGCGCGGCGGCTGGCAGGGCGGGCCAGAGGTCGATGTCTCCGTCTTTCACCTGCGTCGCGAGGCGCAGCAGGTAGCCACCTCCTTCCAGCTCGACCCACAGGATCCACTGACCTTCGTCTACCTGACTGACAATTCGGCGCGTGGACGGGCGTTCGGCATGGAGGCCAGCCTCTCCTGGTCCCTCGACGAGCGCTGGCAGCTGGCGGCCGCGCTGTCCACCTCCCGCAGTGAGTACCTCGGCTACCGCTTCGGGGAGCGCAGCCTGGACGGTCGCGATTGGGCCCACTCACCCAGGCTGCAGTATTCCTTGGCTGCCATCTGGAAAAATCCACGCGGCTTCCATGCCCGCCTGGACCTCACCGGTCAGGACGAGTTCTATTACGACGCCAGCCACGACCAGCGCAGCCGTCCCTATCAACTCCTGCATCTGCGCGCTGGTTATGCGGCAGATTCGTGGTCGGTCGAGGCCTGGGTGCGCAACCTGCTGG
Organism: Steroidobacteraceae bacterium; assembly: GCA_032119515.1. GTDB lineage: Bacteria > Pseudomonadota > Gammaproteobacteria > Steroidobacterales > Steroidobacteraceae > SG8-30. The sequence continues at coordinate 827 of JAUMBX010000045.1, forward strand.
ATCAGCGCTATCCGGTGCGTGGTTTCTACTTCGGTAACGAGCCGCCGGACTTTTCCGAACAGCTGTATCTCCGCCTGGGGGATCCGCGGCAGGCCGGCTTGACCCTGCGTTTCCAGTGGTAGGGAGTGCATCATGAAGGTGGCCGTCGACATCAGCCTCTATCCCTTGAGCGGCGATTATGTCCCACCCATCGAGGATTTCATTGCGCGGCTGCGCGAGCACGGGCAGCTCAGGGTGGAGACCCACGCCATGAGCACCACGGTCAGCGGGGAACTGGCCACGGTGATGGGCGCGCTGCAGCAGGAGATGGCGGACACTTTCTCGGGTGAGCTGCGCTCGGTGTTCGTCCTGAAGGTGTTCGGTGGCGGCCACTGAGATCCTGGCGGTCGCCTTCGGCTTTGCCTACCTGTGGCTGGCGATCCGCCAGCGCCAGTCCTGCTGGCTGGCAGGCGGGGTGTCCTCGCTGCTGTTCATCTGGGTCTTCGTCGAGGCCACGCTCTACCTGCAGGCCGTCCTGCAGGGGCTCTATGTGGCCATGGCCGTTTACGGCTGGTGGCAGTGGCGGGCTGCTGCCGGTGGGCAGGCCTTGCAGGTGACCCGCTGGCCGCTGTTGCGACATGCCCTGGCTGCCTGCGGCGTGCTGCTCCTCTCCTGGCCTCTGGGCTCGGTCATGGCCGAGTGGAGTGATTCCGCTGCCCCCTGGCTCGATGCCGTGACCATGCTGGCCTCGCTGTTTGCGACCTGGCTGACGGCCACCAAGCGACTGGAGTCCTGGTTGTGGTGGATCGTGGTCGACCTCGTGATCGCCATCATGGTGCTGGTCCAGGCGCTGTGGCTGACCGCGGGACTCTACCTGTGCTACTCGCTTCTGGCCGCAGCGGGGTATCGCAGCTGGCGCACGTCACCGGGTTGAGTGCATCCGGCTCATTGCCGCCGGCGCTGGCAGAAGTGCTGGAAGAGCGCTTCGGGGCCAGGCTCGCCAGCGCAGAGAAGCTGGAGGGCGGGCTGTGCAACACGACCTGGAAGCTCGCCACGGTCTCCGGTCCGATCGCGGTTCGGCTCGGTGACGCGTCGGCGCTTCAGCTGGGCGCGGATCGAGGCAGTGAGGTGGCCGCACTCGAGGCCGCTTCCCCGATCTCTCCGGCCGTGTTGCTGGCCGACCCAGAAGCCGGCTGGCTGGTGACCGAGTGGATTCCCGGCCGCCACTGGACCCGTGAAGAGGCGCGCGAGCCGGATAACCTGAGGCCTGCGGGCCTGCTGTTGGCCCGCCTGCATGCGTGCCGCGTGACCGAGGGCGTGCGGCGCCTGACCCTGCGCAGCGCCCTCCTCGGGCTTGGCCTCGAACTGGATTTCGAGACACGCTCATGCCTGGCTGCGCTCGAGTACGGGGCGGTGATCGGGTTGTGCCACAACGACCCCCACCATCGGAACATCCTGGTTGATGAGGCTGCCGATCTCCGGCTGGTCGACTGGGAATACGCGGCGATCGGTGAGGTGGTCGTCGACCTGGCTGAATACGCCAATGTCCACGAGCTGGATGATCGCGACCGTGCACTCTTGCTCGACGCCTACCGGGCGGCCGGTGGAAGGGTCAGTCAGGTCCAGTTCGAGGCGGCCCGGCGGCTGTGCCGGTTGAGGACCTCGCTGTGGGAGTCGGGCGCCGCAAAAAAACAGTCATGATTGTTTTTCCGAAGAGCTCTGCCCTATAGTCTCCGTGGGGCCACATTCTGGAGTTTGCTCGTGAGCTACGACCCGATCATGTTGCTGGACGCCTACCGACGCATGCGGGCGATCCGTGAGTTCGAGGAGCGCATGCGCCGTGAGGTCCAGGCCGGAACGGTTCCCGGCTTTGTGCACCTCTACTGTGGTGAGGAGGCCATCGCCGTCGGCGCCTGCATGCACCTGCAGGATACCGACTACATCGGCAGCACCCACCGCGGTCACGGCCATTGCATCGCCAAGGGCTGCGACATCGAGGGCCTGCTGCTGGAGATTTACTGCAAGCAGGGCGGGCTCTGCAACGGCAAGGGGGGCTCCATGCACATGGCGGACCTCGACAAGGGCATGCTGGGAGCCAACGCCATCGTGGGCGGCGCGCCGCCCATCGCCATCGGTGCAGCCCTGACCGCGCAGGTGCTGGGTAATCGCGGCGTGGCGCTCGCCTTCATCGGTGACGGGGCCTCCAACCAGGGCACGGTGTTCGAGTCGATGAACATGGCCTCGGTCCACAAGCTGCCGATGATCTTCATGTACGAGAACAACGGCTATGCGGAATTCTCCGGCACCAGCTGGCACCTCGGCGGTGGTGACATCACGCGCCGCGCGGCCGGTTTTGGCATGCCGGCGGTCAAGGTGGACGGCACGGATTTCTTCGCCGTCTACGATGCCATGGCCGAGGCGGTCAGGCGGGCCCGGGACGGCGAGGGACCCAGTTCCATCGAGGCGGTGGCCATGCGCTGGTATGGGCACTTCGAGGGTGACATGCAGACCTACCGCAAGAAGGGCGAGGTCGACGAGCTGCGCAAGACCAGTGATCCGCTGGTGAAGTTCGAGGCGCGCGCCGTGCGTGAATTCGACCTGAGCGTCGAGGAACTGCGCGAAATCGACGAGGAGCTGCGCGAGATCATCGACGAGGCCGTGGACGTGGCCAAGGCAGCGCCGAAACCCTCGGCCTCGGACCTCTACACCGACGTCTACGGGAGCTACTGACATGCCTCAGAAAAACATCCGTGATGCGATCAACGAGACGCTCAAGCTGGAGATGCGGCGCGATCCGCGGGTCGTGGTGATCGGCGAAGACGTCGTCGGCGGCCTGGGGGGCAGCAGCGGCGTCGCGGAAGCCGCCGGGGGCACCTTCGGGGTGACCGCCGGGCTGGCCGCCGAGTTCGGTCGGCGTCGGGTAATCGATACCCCGATCACCGAGTCGGCCATCATCGGCATGGCCGGTGGCGCCGCGCTGACCGGGCTCAGGCCGGTGGCCGAATTGATGTTCATCGACTTCATCGGCGTCTGCTTCGACCAGATCCTGAACCAGATCGCGAAGTTCCGTTACATGTTCGGTGGCAAGGCCCGGGTACCGGTGGTGATCAGGACCCTGACCGGGGCGGGTCTGGGCACCGGACCGCAGCACTCGCAGTCCCTGTACAACATGCTGGCCAACGTGCCGGGCATCAAGGTGGTGCTGCCCTCGAACGCCTACGACGCCAAGGGGCTGCTGACCACGGCCATCCGTGACGACGATCCGGTCATCTTCTGCGAGAACAAGGCCATGTACCTCGACACCTGCGAGGTGCCGGACGAGTCCTATACCATCCCCTTCGGCCAGGCAGCCATCACCCGTGAGGGGTCGGACGTCACCGTCGTCGCGCTGTCCCGCATGGTGACGCTGGCCAACCAGGTGGCGGACAAGCTGGCCGGGGAGGGGATCCGGGTAGAGGTGGTCGATCCACGGACCATTTCGCCGCTGGACACTGCCACCATCCTGGGTAGCGTCCACAAGACCGGCCGCCTGGTCGCAGTGGATGAGTGCAATCCGGTCTGCAGTTTCGCCTCGGAACTGGTCAGCCTGGCGGCCTGCGAGGCCTATGGTGCCCTGCGCTCCGCTCCGGTCAAGGTCACCGCACCCCATACCCCGGTGCCCGCGGCGCCTGATCTCGAGCAGTACTACGTGCCCAGCCTGGCCAAGATCGAGGAGGCCATCCGGAGCACCCTGAAGGGTTCGACGACCGCAACTCGTAAAGTAGGATAGATGTGAAAACAACAGGTTACGCTTATTATCTAAGAGTTCGCGTCAAGCCTGAGAAGCGTTCCACGTTCATCGAATTGATACTCAAGCTGCGGCAGGACACCTTTCGGGAGATCGACGGAGTCAGTTTTTACGAGCTGCTGTCGACGGCCGACGACAACGAGTTCGTCCTCATGCAGGGCTTTGCTGACCGGGCCACGTACCAGCGCTACGCGAACGCGCCCTTCCATCTGGAGATGGCGCCCCACGGCTGGGCCTGCCTGGATGGTGAACCGCACATCGAGCCCCTGGTGCCGGTGTCGGCGCCATGATCGGTCCCGGCCCCTGGATCGGAATGCTGCTGGGGCTGGTCACCTCCGTCGCCGGCGCGGCACCGGCCACCTGGTCGCACTACGGGGGCGATGCCGGAGGTACGCGCTACTCCCCAGCGAGTCAGATCAACCGCAACAATGTCGATGAGCTCGAGGTGGCCTGGCGCTACTCCACGGGTGAGATGGCAAGGCGGGGCAAGGAGCTGATCGCCAACAGCTCGACCCAGACCACGCCGATCATTGCAGCCGGCAACCTGGTCTTCTGCACGCCCTTCAACCGGGTGATCGCCCTGGACCCGGCCAGCGGCAAGGAACGCTGGGTGTTCGATCCCGGCTTCAAGCTCGATCACACGATGCCCTTCCAGTACAACTGTCGCGGGGTGTCTCAATGGCTCGACCCCGAGGCCGCAGACGGGGCGGCCTGCAAGTTGCGCCTCCTGATGGGTGCCAGCAATGGCCGCGTGTATGCCATCGATGCGCGGACAGGCAAGCCCTGTGCGGGATTCGGCGAGGGCGGGTCGGTGGGCGTCACCTGGGACCGGCCCTCACGCTGGAAGGGCGAGGTCAAGTTTGCTTCGGCACCGGTGGTGGTCAACGGCTTGGTGGTGCTTGGCAGCTTCGTCATGGACAACCTGCGAACCGACGCGCCGCCGGGCACCGTGTTCGCGCTGGATGCCCGCAGCGGCGAGCTGCGCTGGCGCTTCGATCCCATCCCTCGAGATCGAGAGGATCCTGCCTACGCGACCTGGGAAGACGACAGCGCGCTGCGCACGGGTGCGGCGAATGTGTGGTCGAGCATGGTGGCCGACCCCGAATTGAACCTGATCTATGCGCCGGTGGGATCGGCTTCGCCCGACTTCTGGGGTGGCGAGCGCAAGGGCGATAACCTCTACTCGAGTTCCCTGGTAGCCCTGGATGCCTCGACCGGCAAGCTGCGCTGGCACTTCCAGATGATCCATCACGACATCTGGGACTACGACGTGTCCTCGCCGCCGCTGCTGGTGGATATTCGCAAGGGCGGCAAGGTGATCCCTGCAGTGGTGCAGAACACCAAGCAGGGTTTCGTGTTCGTGCTCGACCGGACCACTGGCGAACCGGTCTTCGGGGTTGAGGAACGTCCGGCGCCGCAGGGCGCGCGGACCGGGGAGTGGCTGTC
>JAUMBX010000045.1:6048-12182 GCA_032119515.1 Steroidobacteraceae bacterium
ACGTGTGCACCGCCTTCACGCCGGCGCACGCTATCCGACGGCCCCGGGGCCCCCGTCGGGGATGACGGGCGGGTTACGGTTCGGGGATGGCCCGGTCCGTGCGCCTGAGCCCCGACGAGGCCTGGGGTTTCACTTTCTGGGATCGCGGCAAGTGCCGTGACCTGATCTCGAGCCTGCGTTCCGAGGGCATCTTCACGCCCCCCACTACCGGTGCCGGAACCCTGCTGGTGCCCGGCAATGCAGGGGGTGCCAACTGGGGCGGTCCGGGCTACGACCCGCGCCGCCAGCTGATGGTGATCAACCTCAACCGGGTGCCGCAGGTCGTTCAGCTGATTCCCCGCAAGGACATCCCCGGGGTGACCGGAATCACGCTCGAGAACGGCAAGGACATCGCCGCCCAGGAGGGCACGCCCTATGGTGTGCACCGATACTGGCTGCTCTCGCCCTGGGGAGCACCTTGCGTCAAGCCGCCCTGGGGTGAGCTGGTGGCCGTGGATCTTGCGGAAGGCGAGGTTCGCTGGCGGGCACCGCTGGGTTCGATCGAGGACCAGCTGCCGATCAGCCTCGAGTGGAACCTGGGCACACCGAACCTCGGTGGCCCGGTGGTGACGGCCGGTGGACTGGTGTTCATCGCTGCCACCCTGGACAACGTCATTCGCGCCTTCGACCTCGAGTCGGGCGAGATGCTGTGGCGGGATGACCTGCCAGCGGGCGGCCAGGCGACGCCCGTGACCTACGAGGCCGGTGGGCGTCAGTTCCTGGTGATGGTGACCGGTCACCACATGTGGTTCCAGTCGCCAGCCGGTGACGAGGTCATCGCCTGGGCCTTGCCTAAGCGCTGAGTCAGGTCTCGAATATCAGGTGCAGCTCGCGCAGATTGCGGCCGAAGAAGCTCGGCTGGTATGCCGGCGCCGGACGACCAGTCGCCATCGAGATCCTGCCGTAGCGCGCCAGCAGCCCGCCGAAGGCACTGAGCAATTCCTGCCTGGCCAGCTGGGCTCCGATGCAGTGATGGCGCCCGATGCCGAAGGCGAGATGCTTGCCGGCCGGGCGCCGGTCCAGGTCGACGCGATCCGGGTCCGGGAACTGCTCCGGGTCACGGTTGGCGGCGCCAAAGCGCAGGCTGATCAGTTCGCCTTCTCGCAAGGTCTGCCCACCCAGTATGGTGTCCTGCGTGACCCGGCGGAACATCCCCTGGGCCGGTGATTCCAGTCGCAGCACTTCCTCGCAGAAATTCTCCAGCCGCTCAGGATCAGAGCGCAGCGCCGCGAGGGTGGCCGGATCCTCGGCCAGCAGCTTGAGGCCGGAGGCGATGGCTGCAGTGGTGGTCTCGTTCCCGGACGCCAGCAGGTCGATGGTAAGGATGGTCAACTGCTCCGCGAGGTCGAAACCCTGCCGGTCCGCGGAGGCCGATTCCGCGACCGCAGTCAGCAGGTCGTCGGCCGGGGCCCGCGCCCGTTCTTCCAGCAGTGCCTTGAAGTAGTGCTGCATCTCGACGACCTGGCGCGCGCACTCCAGTTCCCGCTCCTCTGAGACCATCATGCTGAAGGGCTCGACGATCGCATCCGACCAGGCCTTGAAACGGGCCAGGTTGTCGGCAGGCACGCCGATCAGCTCCGCGATGACGATCATGGGCAGCGGATGGGCAAATGCCGAGACGAACTCGATCTCATGCCGGTCGGGCCAGTCCTGCATCAGCTCGCCAACTGTCCGCTCGATCAGGGGCGTGATCTCCCTCACGCGCCTCACCGTGAACAGCGGCTCCAGAAAGCTGCGCACGCGGCTGTGCGCGGGTGGATCGGAGGTGGAGCAGGAGGCCTTGGGCAGCCAACCCTCCTTGGCGAACACGTCGACCACCGCAGACGGCACGCCGCCCGGCCGCAACGCCATGGGGCTGACCCCGCTGGCAAACAGGTCTGGCTGGCGGATGATTTCACGCGCCAGCTCAAAGGAGGTCACCAGCCAGAATCCGGTGTCCGGCATCCGGTAGAGCGGTGCCTGCTCGCGCAGCTGCCGGTAATAGCCATAGGGACAGGCCTGCACCTCGGCCGCCATCAGGCTCTGGTGATCAGGCTCGGTGGACATCTCAGGGTTTCTCCACGTCGAATACCAGCAGCACGTTGCCTGCCATCCGGCCGCCGAACAGGTAGCCGGAATTGACCAGCAGATGACCGTCGGCGATGACCGGGCCGGCTGATTCGATCGAGCCACCCCGGGCGATCTCGCCGGACACCGTCTCGAAGTCACGGACGGTATCGAAGGCCCAGATGACCTTGCCCGTCCGGGACTCGTAGGCGCGCAACCAGCCGTCGAAGGCACCGGCAAACACCACGCCGGGCATGGAGGTGGGAGGGGGCGACAGGCCGGGATCACAGGCCGGCTTCAGCGCTTCCGGGCAGATGTCCTGGTTGGGCGCAAACCAGCGGATGGAACCGTCCGCGGGGTCCAGGGCGAACAAGCCCGGTTTGGCCTCCCCCTGTTCGTTGCCAAGGAAGACGGTGTCGGCGTTCGGTGCATACAGGGTCGCGCCGTCATAGGCCATGCCCCAGTGCACGCCACCGGCAAAGCCGCCGCGGCCATGCTTGACCCGCCACAGCAGTTCGCCGTTGTCAGGATCCAGGGCGAATACGTGTGCCGACTTTTGCCCGACCAGCAGCACTTCCTTGTCTTCCCCTATCCGGGCGAGGATCGGCGGGGCACCGATGTCCAGGTCCGGTCCGTTTTCCTCGGGGCAGTTGGGGCCGCCACCGATGAAGCAGGCCATGTTCCACGCGTCACCGGGAATCGACTGGTAGTGCCAGAGCTGCTTGCCCGTGTCCAGGTCGAAGGCGATCACCGCATCGCTGGTGTCGGCTGCCGGGGAGGTGTAGGCCTCGCCCGTGCCGACATAGAGCCTGCGGCGGGCGGGGTCGAGCGTCGGGCTGTTCCAGACCGGCGCGCCCGCCGGCCCGCGGCGCAGGGCGCCGGCCGAATTGCGATCCCCGGTCAGCACCGGTGCCTGGGTGATCGTGTAGCCGCGCCAGATCAGCGATCCGTCCGCTGCGGCGAGGGCGGTGACGCCGCCCCGGAAGGTGCAGCACTCGTAAGCCGGGTCAGCCGCCGACGCCCACTCCGTGGAGGAGAGCGGCACGTACACACGGCCGTCCAATATCCTTGGGCTGCCGGTGATCGTGGTGCGTGGATGGTCGTTGGCCGCCACCTTCCACAGGAACTTGCCGGTCAGTGCCTCCAGGCCGTAGACGGCACCATTGAGATCCCCGAAGAAGACCCGCGGCCGAGCGCCCTGGTCACCCGGCGTCCAGGGCTCGATGGCTGGCGCGCTGCGCACCTCTGCATCCGCCTTGAACGACCAGCGCACGCAGCCGCTGGCAAGGTCGAGTGCGTAGACGGTGCCTTCCTGGCTGCCGACGAACACGGCGCCCCCCGCGAGCGTGGGCTGGGAACGGGCCCGCGATGCGCCGTGGAAGGCGAAGGCCCACTTCAGCCGAAGCTTCGGCACGTCCTCGGCGTCGAGTGCTGCCATCGCTTGGGTCACGTGCCGGGTGTTTGCGGCCGTCATGCCCCAGCCGGCGAGGGTCGGCGGACGGGTGAGATCGAACTGGGCGCTATTGCCGTTGCAGGCGGGTGGCGTGGGCGCGGCAGTGTCCGAGCTCAACGTTCGACCGCCCAGGTGTTCGGCCAGCGCGCGTCGCTGTCCATCGTTCAGCGCCGAGGCCTGTTCCTTCATCACGCCCACGGTCATGGCCGAGTAGATCGCCTCCGGGCCGATGATCTGGAACTTCACGGAGTGCGGCGCACGCGGGACGCTGCCCTCATGACAGGCTGCGCAGTGCTCGGCATAGAGCGTGTCGGGCGTGGCGCCAGGCACTGCGGCCCTTGCGGGCGCCGCGGCGAAGCTGGTGCCGAGGGCGAGCATCAACGCTGTGGTGAGGGTGTGGTACGTCATGCAGGCTCCTCTGGAATGGCGCTTATCTTGCGGTGCAAAAGCGCTTGTATCGCTTCTGCACAGCTGAAATCCTGACAAAACATCCTGTTTCAGACCGACGGTCCGAAAAAAAACAGTCATGATTGTTTTACATCGGAGCGTCCCCTATATTCAACGCCGATTCGGCCTAAGCCGATGGATAACGAATCAACCAACGAGGCTGTCACATGACCAGATCCCATGCATTGTCCCGTGCTGTTTCCAGCGTTCTCTTTGCCTGCGCCGCAGGCGCCGCGTTCAGTGGTGCAGCCTGGTCCCAGGAAGGGGGCGAGGGGCGCGCGTCGGTCGGCACGCTGGAGGAAATCTTCGTCACCGGTACCAAGCGTGAGGAAGCCCAGCAGGACATCCCGATTTCCATCACGGCCATCAGCGCGACTGATATCGCCCGGACCCAGATCAACGACGTGCGCGCGCTCGATCGCGTGACGCCGGGCCTGGTGCTGTCCAACCCGGCCGGCTTCAACGCCACCGGTGGCGGCATGCGCGGCACCGGCACCAACATCATCCTGGTCACCCAGGACGCACCGGTCAGCTTCCTGATGGACGAGTTCGTGCTGAGCCACGTGACCTCCCAGTTCCTGACCCTGTTCGACGTGCAGCAGGTCGAGGTCTACCGCGGCCCCCAGGGCACCCTGTTCGGCAAGAACACTACGGGCGGCGTGATCTCCATCACCTCCAAGAAGCCGGTGATCGGTGAGTACTCGGGCGAGGCCGAGTTCAGTTACGGCCAGTACCAGAACGGCGCCAACGTCACCTCCATGAAGGCCGCGGTGAACCTGCCGTTGACCGACACCATGGCCTTCCGCCTGACCGGCATCTACGACAACAGCGACGGGTTCTACACCAACGACAAGCGGACGGCGACCTTCCCGGACAACGTGCCGCTGTGGGGCCTGTTCGGGATTCCAGCCGGAACGCCGCTGCCCCAAGAAGTCGACACCACTGCCACCGGCACCGGCGGCCCGCTGGGCGGCAAGAACGTGCTCGCCGCCAAGGGCAAGCTCCTGTGGGAGCCCACTGACAACTACAGCGCGTATGTGATCGTGGAAGGCGTCAAGGACCGCTCAGACTCGCCTCCGGGCGTGAACGAGAGCACCTCGACCGACCTGCTCACGCTGCTCGGCTTCCCGGGCATCCAGCTCTCCGGCCAGAAGGATCCTTTCAGCACGCTGATCTCCGGCAACGACGACATCCAGATGGACAAGGGGCACCGCGTGGATTCCACCGGCGTCTACCTGACCCAGACGCTCAAGCTCGACCTGGGCGAGGTCAAGTCCATCACCGGCTATCGCGAGGAACAGCAGCGGCTGCCGAGCACCTATACGGGCGAGTCCTTCCAGACCCTGTTCGACTCCACCCGCAACACGGAGCGTTTCACCTTCCAGCAGGAGCTGCGTTTTGCCTCAGACCTGGACGGTCCGTTCAACTTCGTGGCCGGCGCCAACTACTTCAAGGACGCGTTCAACTTCCGCGCCTTCTTCTCCGTGGGACTGGTGTCGCTCATCCCCGTGGTGGATCCGGTCACCGGCGGCTTCATCCGTACCGATGGTGCGGTCAGCCTGGATACGCGTTCCCTGTTCGACTACCAGCTGCAGTACACCGAGCAGGACCGGACCGAGTACGCGGTGTTCTTCGACGGCAAGTACGAGTTGACCAGTAACCTGACCCTCAGCGCGGGTATCCGCCTCAGCAAGGACGAAAAGGACTTCATCCGCGCGGTCGACGGCGGCGGGCTGTGCAACGAGTTCACCGAGGCCCGGGACGCGATTACCGTCGATGGCGTCTGCCGCGACGTTCGCTCGCAGAACATATCCCGCGCCGGCATCACGCCGCGCCAGTGGAACGGGCGTGATATCCCGCTGCCGCCGGAGAGCTTCGGCACCTATGTCGATACCAGCGACGAGTGGGAGGAGACCACCTGGCGTACGGTGCTCGACTATAAGCTCGATGACGGCCAGATGTTCTACCTGAGCTACGCGACGGGCTTCCTGTCGGGCGGCTTCTCGGAGACCTGCGCCACCGTGTCGCGCTGCGCCTACGACCCCGAGACCAACGACAACATCGAACTTGGCTACAAGGCGGACCTGTTCGACAACACCCTGCGTCTGTCGGCATCGGCCTACCTGACCACCTACGAGAACCTGCAGCG
>JAUMBX010000046.1:0-1630 GCA_032119515.1 Steroidobacteraceae bacterium
GCAGGTTGGTCCTCCACCGCGACGTCCCGGGGTGGAATGGACAGGCAGCACATGGGGCTGGTTTCCGTCATGCCCCAGCCCTGCAACACCGGCACACCCCAGCGCTCACGCACCCGGGCAATCAGCGCCGGTGACACTGCGGAGCCACCGGACACCAGCACCCGGAAGCAGGACAGGTCCAGCGGCTGGAGCCGGTCTGCCTCCAGCAGGTCATTGATGAGGGTGGACACCAGGGCGGTAAAGCTCGGCCTTTCCAGCTCGATCATCCGCCGCAGGTCGGAGGGTTTAAGGTGCAGGCCGGGCAGCAGCAGGTCCGCCCCGGACAACCATGCGGAATAGGGCAGGCCCCAGGCGTTGGCGTGAAACATGGAAGGCAGCAGGAGGATCCTGTCGTCCTGGCCGATCGCGAAAGTGTCGCGACCGAGCGTGCCCAGCGTATGCATGAAAATCGTGCGGTGGCTGTAGACGATGCCCTTCGGGTTGCCGGTGGTGCCCGAGGTGTAGCACACCACGGCGGCCTGTCTCTCATCGAGGACCGGCCATTCAGGCTGCCCGGTCACACCGGCCAACAGTGCCTCGTAGTCCAGTCCGCCCTCGCCGCCACCCACTATGATCACCCGCTCGAGGCTCGGCACCTCCCCGAGCACCGGGGCGAGCGCTGGCAGCAGGACAGCATCGACGATCAGCACGCGGTCGCCGGCATGGTTCATGATCTGCGCAACCTGCGCGGGAAACAGCCTTACATTGAGCGTGTGCAGGACCGCGCCCATCGAAGGCACCGCCAGATAGGCCTCGAGGTGGGCCTGGTGGTTCCAGCAGAACGTGGCAACACGATCGCCGGGCTCGACCCCCAGCGAGGCCAGCGCCAGCGCAAGACGATCTGCCCGCGCGGCGACTTCGGCGAAGGTGCCGTGCCGGAAGGCCGTGCCGTCAAAGCTGGAAACCCGACTGGACGCGTGCAGGCGCCGGCCATGACGCAGGATCATCTGGGTGGAAACCGGAAAGTCCATCATCGTAGATTGCATCGTCGTCACCTCCTGGCCAGCCCGGCAATCACGGCCGCCTCCTCCAGCAAGCTCGGCACGTCCCGCTCCAGATTACGGGAATAGTCGTCATTGACCTTGCCCTGGCGGTAGAGCACATAGGCGCCCTCCACGATCGAGGCCAGCCGCCACAAGGCAAAGACCAGGTAGTAATCCAGGTCGTCGACCGGAATCTGGGTGGCCCTGGACCAGCGCAGCGCCAGTGCCTCGCGCGTCACCAGGCCGGGCAGCCCCCGACTGACTTGCTGGACGAAACCAAAGCCCGGCGCGGCCACCGTGCGCTCACCCCAGAAAGCGAGCATCAGCGCCACGTCCGCCAACGGATTGCCGACCGTAGAAAGTTCCCAGTCGATGATGGCCGACAGCGCTGGCTGCTGCGGATGGCACAGGGTGTTGTCGAGATGATAATCCCCGTGCATGACAGCCAGCCGTGGCGACGGCGGCAGCCTGGACAAGAGCCAGTCCGCGAGGAAGCCGACCAGCGGCAAGGGCCGCACGGACTGTGCCAGGCGCAGGTCGCGCCAACGCTCCACCTGGCGGGTCACATAGTGGGACGCCCCATCGCCGGCCTCGAGAGCCAGCTCGCG